>NZ_JBHVKJ010000003.1:0-197876 GCF_042798275.1 Nocardioides sp. NPDC057767
GGGCCCCCCCCGCCCCCGCGGGCGGGGCCCTTCGTGCGTGTGCGGGCCACTTAGGCTGGTCGACCGCCGAAGTCCCACTGGTGGGCCTCGAACGCCGCGAAGTCAGTGGGGGAGAGGACCCTGTGCGCGTCGCCCGCGGAGGCGGCCTCCAGCAGCACGGCCGCCCCGACGACCACGGCTCCGTCGTCGGACAGGAGAGGCCCGCAGGCGATCAGGTCCTCGCCGACCGGTAGGTCGATGTGGTCCGTCGGTTCGCAGAAGCCGAGAACGAGATATCGGTCACTGCCCGGCAGTCCGTCGCCGAAGTCCCACATGGTGCGACCGAGCGTGTTGCGCCACCGCCGTAGCAGCACGTCCCGGTAGGCACCGGCCTGGTAGCCGGGCTCCTCGAACGCGAACGCGCGAGCTGCAGTGGCATCGGGAAGGTCGAGGATGTGCACGCTTCCGGTCAGCGTCTCGTCGCTGGTGAACGTCGGGCCCCGGGCGATCATCGTCGCGGCGAACCGGTCCATGTAGGTCCAGTGCTCCTCAACCATCTCAGCTCGCAGTGGCGTCGACCCCGGGCGGTCGCGGTGATAGCAGAAGAACTCCATGGGCTGAGACTCACCGGCCGCGCCGTCCCGCGCAATCGGTTATCTCAGCGGGTCCGTAGGGTGGGAGCCGAGGAGGGCTGACATGGTGAGCGATCGCGACCGGAACGAACAAGGGCGGGCACAACAGGCTCGACCGCGCGACGCCCTCGGACGCCCGTTGCCGTACGGCGCGGTCGGCGTCGAGCCCATCTCCGAGGAGCCGCTCCCGCCGGAGGAGACCCTGGCGTACGCCCGCCGTCTCCTCGACGAGGGACGCCCCTTCGCCGCCCACGAGGCCCTAGAGGTCCGGTGGAAGTCGTGCCCGGAGGAGGAGCGCGGCCTGTGGCAGGGACTTGCCCAGCTGTGTGTCGGCCTGACCCACCACGAGCGCGGCAACGCCGTCGGCGCCTCGCGGCTCATCGAGCGGGCGGCGCGGCGGTTGGAGACGTACGGGCAGGGCGGCGGTCCCACCTACGGTCTCGACCTCGCAGCGCTCATCGCCTGTGCCCGAGACCGGGTATAGGTCCCACCGCCTGTTGGCCCTCGAGGGCACCGCCGTGCTTGGGTTGATCCATGACTCGCACGGTCGATGTCGACTACCTGGTGGTGGGCGCCGGCGCCATGGGGATGGCGTTCACGGACACCCTGATCGAGCATGCCGACGTACGGGTCGCGCTGGTCGACCGCCGTCACGGCGTCAGTGGACACTGGCTGGAGGCGTACCCGTTCGTACGGCTGCACCAGGCCTCCGCCTTCTACGGCGTCGCCTCGACCCTGCTCGGCGGCGGGCAGCTTCAGCAGCGCGGACCCGAGGCGGGTCTTCAGGAGCGGGCCACGCAGGCGGAGATCTGTGCCTACTACGCCCGGGTCCTCGACCGAATGGTGGAGTCGGGGAAGGTCGAGTTCTTCCCGAACAGCGAGTACGTCGGTGACAACACGGTCGTCTCGCACATCTCGGGCGAGCGGCTCGAGATGCCGGGGGCCCGGGTCGTCGACGCCCGCTACCTGGCGCCCAGCATCCCCGCGGAGAAGCCGCCGCCGTTCGGTGTGGCCGAGCACGCCCGGGTGCTGCCGGTCAACGAGCTCGCGCGGCTCGAGGAGGCGCCGAGCCAGTACGTCGTCGTCGGCTCCGGCAAGACCGCGACCGACGCGTGCGTCTGGCTGCTCTCGCGTGGTGTGGACCCGGACGCGATCTGCTGGGTGCGGCCGCGGGACCCGTGGATGCTCAACCGCGCGGTCGTCCAGCCGGATCCCGCGATCTTCCTCGGTATGGCCGCCGACACGATGCAGGCCGCCGAGCAGTCGACCTCGGCCGAGGACCTGTTCTGTCGCCTCGAGGAGGCCGGCATCATGCTCCGCATCGACCGCACCGTCATGCCGACGATGGCCAAGGCGCCGACGCTGGCGACGTGGGAGCTGGAGAAGCTGCGTACGCTCGAGAACGTCGTACGCCGCGGCCACATCCGACACGTCGACCGCGGCTCCCTCACCTTCGCCGACGGATCCGTCGCCGTCGCCTCCGACGCGCTGGTGGTCCACTGCGCCGCGGACGGCCTGAAGTATCCGCCCCTGGTCCCGGTCTGGGGTCCCGAGGCGATCACGCTGCAGCCGATCCGGGCCGGCTTCCCCTGCTTCGGTGCCGCGATCACGGGCTACGTCGAGGCGACCCGCGACTCCGACGCCGAGAAGAACCGGGTCTGCCCACCGAGTCCCCTCGGCAACACGATGGCGACATGGGCGCGGATGAACGTCCTGGGCACCCAGGCGGCCATGTCGTTCTCCTCCGAGCCGGACATCAAGGCCTGGTCGGACCGGGTCGCGCTCAACCCGGCCCGGGTCCCGCCCGGCCATCCCGCCTCCGCAGCCCTGGACGATGCGCGGGAGCGGTTGGCGAAGCACACCAAGCCCGGGCTCGCCCGGCTCGCCGAGCTGGCCGGACCGATCTGAGTCGACGCGAGGGCTCGGGTCACTCGACCGGTGGGGGACACGCGATGCGGACGAACTCGTCGTACTCCTCGGCGAGCTCGGTGGCGACCTCCGCGAGCTGACCGAACCCGGCCTGGCTGGCGCTGCGGGCCTCGGCGTGCATGAGGGCGGCCGACTCCTTGTACTGCGCGCACAGGACCGCCAACGGCTCCGGCGCGGGCAGCGACTCGGGCTGTTGCCGTTCTCCCTCCGGCAGGTCCTTCCATTTCTGGTTGGCGGACTCGATGGCTGATCCCAGTCGCTCCACCGGGTCGCGCGGGATGTTGGTCGTGTCCATCGTGCTGGCGGAGAAGCCGTTGCCGATCTGGTTGCCTTGGTTGGGGCCGTCGAATCCCAGCGCCCCGGTCGGGTCCTGCTCGCCGTTGCCGCCGTACCGGAGCCAGCGCAGATCACCGTTCGTGTCGACGAAGTAGAAGATCCGCGCAGGCGCCGGCTGTCCCTCGAGGCCGGCGCGGTCGGTCAACCCGCCGAACAGGTGACGCACCGTGTCGAAGCCGTTGCCGATCTGATTACCCGAGTTGTTGTCCACGAACCCGTTGGTGCCGGACGGATCGAGCTCGCCGTTGCCCGTGTAGCGGAACCAGAGCATGTCGCCGTTGTCCCGGATGGCGAGGAATGCCCCGTCGCCGACGCCCACGATGCGACGGAAGCCGAGGAAGCCGTTGCCGATCTGGTTGCCCTGGTTGGGGCCAGGGAATCCGCGGACCCCGGCGGGGTCGTGCTCGCCGTGGCCCTCGTACTGGAACCAGAGCAGATCACCGTTCTCGGCGACGGCGAAGATGGTCGTCGCCGTGGTCTGTCCTTCGCGGGGAGAGACGAACAGGTGGCGGAAGGTGTGGAAGCCGTTGCCGATCACGTTGCCGGGGTTGTTCTCCACGAAGCCGTTGGTCCCGCTGGGGTCGTGCTCGCCCGCCCCGGTGTATCTGAACCAGGTGAGGTCCCCGTTCGGTGCGACAGCGAGGAGGATGCCGTTGCCGCCGCCCACGACATGGAGAAAATGGTCGAAGCCTCGGCCGATCTGGTTGCCCGAGTTGTTTCCCACGAATCCGTTCGCGCCCGTCGGGTCCTGCTCGCCGAATCCGTCGTAGCGGAAGTAGCGCAGGGCGCCGTCGTCCTCGACCGTGAAGAAGCGGCCGACGTGGGGACGTCCGACGCCCGGAGGCGCGGTGCCGTTACCGGTGTAGATGATGTGCCGCATGGGTAGGCCTCCGATCGCCCGCTGCCTTTGCTCGTCAGCGTTTCAGCGGCCGCGTTCGTGGGCATCGCCCAGATGGAGGATCTGCGGCTTCAGCGGGCCGAAGACGCTTGCCGGACCGCGTCGCGCCCGGGCACAGTCGCAGCATGCGCATCCTGGGGGTATCGACGGCAGGTGCCGGACACTTCAACCCGATGAAGCCGTGGTTGAAGCGCCTCGCCGAGTGTGGGCACGAAGTCACGGTGGTCGGCCCACCAGGGTTGGCGGCGGCCGCCCACGAGTTCGAGTTCCGCGTCGGGGCCGCGCCCGACCCGGCGTCGGTGGCAGCGATCTGGCAACGGGTGGCCGAATCGCCGATGGAGGTGTCGCGGGAGCTGGTGCTGCGGGATCTCTTCGGGCGGCTCAACTCCGAGGCCATGATCCCGGCAGTCCGCGCCGCGATCGACGATCTCCGGCCTGACCTGGTGCTGCGGGACCCCGCCGAGTACGCATCTGCACTTGCCGCCGCGGAGGCGGGTGTTCCCCACGTGCGGCTCGGCGTCAGCCTCTGCTCTCAGATCGCGTTCTTCGAGAGCGCGGCGGCACCGGTGCTCGAGGCCTGGAGACCAGGGCTGCACCGCGAGATCGTCGACTCGCCGCTCCTGACCAGATTCCCGGCGAGCCTCGACCCTTCGCCGGTCTCCGCTACCGGGCGCTACCGGGTCGGTGAGCCCCCCGCGCGCGATGTCGACCCCGGTTTCGTCTATGCGACCCTCGGCACCGTCGCGCCCACGATGCCCCCGATGCGGCCGTGGTTCGGCATCGTCGCCGAGGTTCTGGGCGCCCTTCCGGTCAGAGCCGTCTTCACCATCGGCCATGACCTCGACCCCGCACGGATCGCTGCCGCCCCGAACGTACGGATCGAGACGTGGGCCGACCACGCCGACGTCCTCTCCCGCGCAGCGGTGGTCGTCCACCACGGCGGATCGGGCACTGTCCTCGACGCGCTCGCTGCCGGCGTCCCGCAGGTGATCGTGCCCCTCTTCGCCGACCAGGGCGCGAACGGTGCTGCAATCGTGAAGGCAGGCGTGGGGACCGCCCTGCCCCACTCCGGAGGCTCTGCCTTCCACATCCCCCAGGGCGGCGAGGTGGAGAGGTTGCAGACGATCGTCGCCGAGACGATGGCTTCAGACACGGTCCGTGGGCGCGCAGCCGAGGTCGCCGCGGAGCTGTCCGCCCTGCCCGAGCTGGACATCGCCATGCTCGGCCTCACCTGAGGTCGTGGTCAGGTGGTGCCGGACCCCGCGTGGAGCCTGGTCAGCGACTGCTGGATCCGCCAGGCAGCGAAGGCGGCCAGCAGGCCTCCTGCGATGCCGACCCACCCGGCGGAACGCACCTCGCCTTCCTCGCCGATCGCCTGCCAGGCCGCTATGACGACCCCGACATAGTGGACTGCGATGAGGGCACCGGCGGAGATCAGGACGGCCGTGGCGAACCGACGCCGGGAGGAGAGAGTCAGCAGGCCGACGGCCAGGCAACCGACCGCTGCCGCTGGCTCGAAGATGTACTCGGCGCTTGCGCCTTCCTCGACCTCGGTCCAGAACGAGCTGAAGCCGTCGTAGGGGAGGAACAGCGCGAGGGTGGCCAGGCCGGCGCCGGCCATGGCGGACACCAGCCAGACGGGCTCTACAGGACCGCGGTCGAGATCCGGCGGTGATGCGCTCGAGCACGCCCGGCCTGCCGCGACAGCCCCCACTCCGCCGCACACGACAAGAAGGCTCAGAGCAACGCCGATGCCGCCGATGTCCTCGAGCGAGAACTTCACCAGTCCGATGCCGGCGGCGCCCACGAGGATCCCGACCACGACGAACAGCCCCGCAGCGTCGGCGGTGGCCAGCTGCTGACGGCGGAGCCGGCCCGCGGCGAGGAGGAGAGCAAGAGAGGCCAGCGCCACCTCGAACGGTGTGACGACCGCGAACGAGTTCCAGGACGTCGTGGTCTCGGCCAGCAACGGCAACGGAACCGCAGCCAGGAGCGCCACGGCAGCTGTCGAGGCGACGGCCGGTACCCACGCGGGTGGCTGGGGTTCGGCAGGCGCGGCCGGCGGTGGTGAGGGCGAGGCCTCAGCGGGCCGGCGAGCTCGTTCGGCCGACACGCGTACGACGCGCTGAGGGTCGTGCTCGGCCATGTCGTCCAGCGTCGCGCGGGCCGCGGCGGCGCTAGCTGGGTCCGCGTCGTCCAGCAATGCGGTCAGCTCCTCCACCGCACCGAGACGTACGTTGGTGAACGGACTCGAGATGGCACCACGCAGATCGGCCAACAGGTCCACCGGTTCGGGTGGGCGGTTGCTGCGGGCGATGTAGAAGTCTCCCTGGACGTCGAAGACCCACTTGCCCGGAGTCTGCGACGGCGTAACGGTACGCACCCGGTCGAAGGCGAAGTCGTACAACTCGTCGACCGACACGAAACCGTCACGGTCCCGGTCCGCCTCGCCGGTGGCCAGGCCCTCGACCAGGGCCGAGGTGAACACCGACGGCTTGCCCTGGCCGGCGAGCTGGTCGCCCTCGAAGGAGTACTCCATCGCGCTCGACGCCGTCAGCACGATCCGCCCGCGGCCGTCGAAACGCTCCATGATGTCCATGCGCTCATCGCCGCGATTCATCATCCCGCGCGCGAAGGCGCCGCTGTAGCAGCAGTCCAGGAGCAGCACGATGCGCCGGGACCGACTCTTCGTCATCTGCCTGTTCACGTAGTCGGCGGGCAGGGACGTGGCGTCCAGGTGGTCGATCTCGGTGTCCGGCGTGGCGAAGTAGAGCCGGCCGTCCTCATCCTTCACCCCGTGGCACGAAAGATGCAGCAGGAGAAGATCGTCGAGCCCGCGGTCATCGAAGAAGCTCGAGACCTTGCGCCGGACCACGTGCTCCGGCTCGTTGAGCGACACCTCGACCTCGAAGCCGCCGATCTCGGCGTTCCGGAGGACGCCTGCCAGCTGCTCGGCGTCGGTGGCGGGCGCGCGAAGCCTGCTCAACCGCTGGTCGTGGTACGTGTCGTTCGCCACCACCAGCGCGCTGCGCCGCCCCGCGGTCATGACACCGGTGAGGAAGCAGGTGGGCCTGCCTCCCCGGATCCACGCAGGGCCGCGACGAACTCATCGATGAGTCGATCCTGCTGCTCGCGCGACGCGGAGTCGATCTTGAGCGTCTGGTCGCCGATGGTGAGCTCGACCGCACGGGCCCCGCGAGCAGAGGACATCCACCCGCGGATCACTCCCACGATGGCGGTGACAGCGACCAGCGGCTCCTGGAAGGCCACGAGAAGAACCCCGATCGCCGCGACGTCGACGCCACGGGTGCCGGCAGGCGCCTCGCCCGCGCTCGCGCGTTCGACATCATCCACGCCGAGGTCCAGCAGCTCTCGGCGCAGGACTGAGCTGAGCTCCTCGAGACGCTCCACATCAGGATCGAGGATCGTGATGGTCATCTGGCGACCCATCCCCGGCACCTCCCTTCACTCGGACTACCCGTTTCGTCGGTGGATCTCTATGTCTGGATGGCGCGGCCGGCGGCACGGGGGCTGATGTGGCCGGCCTCGACGAGCCAACGAACGGTGTCGCGCATGGACTCGACCAGAGATCGTCCGCCGATCCCGAGCTCGTCGGACGTCGCGGAGTAGTCGACACGGGTGTCGAGCGCGACGAGCCGGCACCCCTCCAACGCGTGCGGGAGGAACGACCAGCCGGTGCGATAGCCGAGGTGCACCACCGGGAGCGCGGCCCACAGCGGCATGCGTACGGCCGGAAGTCGGCGTCCCGTCACCGTGCGAAGCGTCTCGTGCGGAGTCGCGACGTTCTCACCGGGAACGAGGTAGCGCCGTCCGGGCCGCGTGAGTGCTGCGACCACCACCTCGGCGGTGTCGCGTACATCCACCCACTGCACCTGGCCCCGCGGCCAAGTGGGAAGTCGGTCGCAGAGGATGTCGCGGATGACCTGATCGCTCTCGCCGAGGTAGGGGTCGTGGGGACCGAAGATGCCGCCCGGGTTGACGATGGCGACCGGAGCGCCGGCCTGCTGTCGCAGCCGGGCCGTACGCTCGGACTCCACCTTGCTCTGGGTGTAGGGGCCGATGACGACACCGGTCGGGCTCTGGTGATCCAGGGTCGCGCCGCGTCGCAGCAGTGCAACGGTCGAGGACACGTGGACGATGCCGCTGCAACCGGCGTCGATCGCCGCGTCCAGGACCGTGGAGGTGCCTACCTGGTTCTCGCGGACCATCCGGTCGGCGTCCTGACGCCGGTACGAGAACGTGGCGGCCGCATGGATGGCCTGGTCGCAGCCGCTGACCGCCTCCTTCACGGCTCCGGCATCGGTCATGTCTCCGCGGGCCACCTGGATGCGTCGATCGTCCGGGTCCACGCCGAGCGGCTCGAGGTTGTGGCGCAGCTTCTCCGGGGTCCGCACGAAGGCACGGACCTCGTGGCCCTGATCGAGCAGGCGTTGGAGGACGTGGAGACCGAGGAACCCCGACGCCCCCGTGAGCATGACGACGCTCATGATTCGCACTCTAGAGCCGTGTTGAACGCGCGGGCATCGCTCATCCAGGGGATCGATCGACCACAGCGCGAGCCTCTGTCCGAGAGCGGCCGAAGGGCGTCCGTCACCGACGGAGAGGACGAAGTCCCCTCGTCGGCCGCGACCTGATCGCGTTGCCTGGGAAGCACCAGATCGCCACCCGTCGTACGAGAGGGATCCGCCGATGACCACGGACGCGCCGAAGTCGAATCCCGTTGACTCCCCGTCAGGACCCTTGCCGCCCGCGACCGCGTGGCGTGCGGTGGCTCGCTGTGTGGTCGAGTCGGCGCGGATGCTGACCACCGGGGTGGTGCGCTGGCCGCGCCTGAACGTGGGCCGCCGACTGCGGTTCGCCGACGGGACCACCGGCGGGGTGTACCGGGAGACGGCGGTCGCCCGGGAACCTCTCGAGCCGTGCCTGCTCGTCGTGTGCTTCCGGCTGAGGCTGGTCCGCGGCCGCGGACACGCGCTGTTCCGGGGGGAGAGCTGGCTGAACACCCCGTTGTTCGTGGGGTTCCCGGGATTCGTCTCCAAGCTCTGGCTGACCGACGACGAGCAGGGCCGCTACCGCGGTGTCTACGAGTGGGACGGAGCAGACCGCGCCGAGCACTACGCCCGATCGCTGTGGCGGGTGCTCGCGCTGGTGAGCGAGCCGGGGTCGATCGACTTCCGGGTCGTGGCCGGGCTGCACCGTGATGAGGTCCTCGCCGATCCCAGCCTGCTCGGCGGCCACGGCCGCACCGACCCGGCGGTCCCCGAGTGGTGGCGTCCGGCCACGTCATGAGCACACCCGACGTGCTCGTCGTCGGGGCCGGCCCCACCGGTCTCACGCTTGCCCTCCAGGCCCACGAGCACGGCGCCACCGTACGCGTGGTCGATCGTCGGAGCGAGGCGTTCCGGCGCTCGCGGGCGATGATCGTGCACTCTCGGACCCTGGAGTGCCTCCGCCCGCTCGGGGTGACGGCAGCCCTGCTCGACCGCGCCGACCGGACCCCGCGCGCGCAGCTCCACCTCGGTAGCCGGGTCGTGGATGTCGGGCTGGGGGAGGCGGCCATGCCAGGTACGCCGTACCCGCATCTGACGATGGTGCGCCAGGCGGACGTCGAGGAGGTGCTGACCCAAGCCCTGAGTCGGCGAGGCGTCGAGGTGGAGTGGGGAGTCGAGCTCGACGCGGTCGAGGTGACGGGCGGACAGGCGCGTGCGACTCTCACATCGGCAGGTGGTCGAGAGCTGGTCACGCCTCGGTACGTCGTCGGTTGCGACGGCCCCGGCAGCACGGTGCGTGACTCCGCGGGGATCGCCTGGGAGGGCGGCCCGTACCGTGAGGAGATCGTGCTCGCCGACCTCGAGCTCGAGGCCGGTCTCACTCCAGACGTACTCCATGTGGTCGCGGGTCGTCGAGGCCTGCTGTTCCTGTTCGCGCTCGGCGAGGGAGCGACGTGGCGGCTGCTCGGCACCCGCCCGGCCCGCGACGGGGGTCAGCCGTTCGGCCAGCCCGGCGAGGCCGTGCCCGCTGTCGAGGTGCAGGCCCTCATCGACGACGCCGGGCTGGAGGCGCGGGTCCGGGAGATGCCGTGGTCGGCGCGCGTGCGGCTCCAGCACCGCGTGGCGCGACGGTTCCGGCAGGGGCCGCTCTTCCTCGCCGGGGACGCCGCGCACACGCATTCACCTGCCGCCGCCCAGGGCATGAACACCGGCATCATCGACGCCGTCAACCTCGGCTGGAAGCTTGCGTACGCCGACCGCGGGCGCCCCGCACTGCTGGACTCCTACGAGCACGAGCGCCGGCCGGCGGCGCGGCAGGCGCTCGCCCTCACCCACGCGGTCTTCTTCGCCGAGGCATCCACCCACCCGTTGCCGCAGCTCCTGCGAGGCAGGGCGCTGCCGCTCTTCGCTCCCGCGCTGCCCGCGGTGCTGCGACAACCCCGCGCGATGGCTGCCGTCATCGCCCTTCTCTCCCAGCCGTGGGTGCGCTATCCGGGTATTGCTCTGTCGGTGACGGACGGCTTCCTGGCCCGAGGACCGCGCCCGGGCGCCCGGCTGCCGGACCGCGCAGTCACGTGCGGCGGTCGGCAGGCGCGGCTGCACGACCTCACGGCCGCGCCCGGCGTACACCTGCTCCTGGCGCGCGATGCGGAGTGGGCCGAGGTCGAAGGTCTCGGTCCACGTGTCACCGTCCACCGCATCGACAGCTGGCCCGGCACGGGCATCACCGCCGTACGTCCCGACGGTCATGTCGGCTACCGGTCGGCGCGTGGCGCGCACGCGCTCACCGATTGGCTGGAGCTCGTCGGTGCGGCCTGATCCCCGTTCCGGTCCGTTGACCGGACCGGATGCGGACCCAGGTGGCGTCGATGCTGACGTAGGGGTTGGGTCGGGTGCGCCCGGTGGGTCCCCAGTCGGCGAAGGTGCCGTCGCTGGCGACGACGTCGACGGTGCGAGCGGTGCGGATCTCGGCAGGGTAGCCACCGTCGGGGAGACGTTTGCTCTCCAGCAGGGCCAGTGCGTCGGCGCAGCGAGGGTCGCCGATGTGGCCGGTCTCGGCCATCACGGTCAGGGCGAAGAGGACGTCGTAGAACCGGATCGGCCACTGGATGCGCAGCGGGTCGCGTCCCCAGTCGGGGGAGATGGGGGCGCCGTCGTGGCGTCGCCACAGCAGGCAGCGCCGGAGCAGGACCTCCGCTGCCCGGTCTATGGCGTTCGTGATCTGCGCCGGCGGTGCAGTCGAGGCGGACCGGTGGTGGCGGGCCAGGCCACGCAGCGGGAGCAGGGTCTCCTGGACCGAGGAGGTGTGGGCGGTGGGGTTCCGGTCGCAGTTCCAGCCGCCGTCGGGCCACTGCCACTCGATCAGCCGGGCGGCGAGGATCTCGGTGCGCTCGTCGGCCAGCCCCAGCTCGTGCAGGTACCACAGCGCCAGGCCCTCCTGGGAGGCGCAGCGTCTGATCCGGTCGCCCTGACCCGGCAGCACCGCGGTCGAGGGTGGGCGCAGGTGGCGAGGCGCGAGCAGCCAGGCGAAGACCTGGTCGACCAGCGGTCCCAGCGAGGTGTCACCGGGCGGATAGCCGAGCTCGGCCAGCCCGGCCAGTGTCCAGTGCGGTCCCTGCCACTTGCGGTAGGCGTTGGTCTCGTTGCCCTTTCGGATGGTGCCGTCGGGGCGTCGGTGGGCCAACATCCGCCGCACGTTGTCGCTCTCGGCCACCAATTCGCGGCGCCGTCGCTGACCCGGGTCGTCATCACCGAGCCCGGACAGTAGCCGGTGGGCTCGCCACGCCACCGACGGCTCGGGGGAGGACAGCAGCCCGAGGGTCCAGGGATCGATCTCATCCACCACACATCACCACCGTCGGTCGTCCTGTTTCAGCATCCAGCCTTGGTCGCTCCGACCTCGGAGGACAGGGGCGAACGGCCCCGGCATGGGGCGGTATGACCCTTCGTCGCCTTGCACCGGCGGGGGTATCAGCCGCCCGCGGACGTACCTCCTAGTTCTCAGGAGGTGTTGATCATGTGGATGAGTCGTTCACTCCTCGCCGTCATCGCCAGCGCACTGCTGTTCCTTGCCGCCTGTGGTTCGACCGATGGAGGGTCGGAGGTGGACATCACGGACGCGAGCTCAGCGACGACCGGGAACGGAGACCCCGATCCCGACGATCCGACGGACCCCGACGAGCCGGTGGTGGCCGTGCCGACGCTCCCGATCGGCGGCGGATCGTATCCGCTCGACGGCACGCCCGGTGTGGTCTGCGCCGACGTCAGCTGGCTCTGGCCCGACGGCAACAACCCGTCGGTCCCCGAGGGCATCTCGGTCCGGGTCACCGGGTACGAAGTCGAGCCGGAGGTCTTCGAGCCGGCTGCGGACGCGGCGTGCGACGGCACGTCCTGCCTCGACGGGTTCGTCTTCACCGCCGACTCCACCGGCTGCCAGATCCCGATGCGCTCGCTGGTGCCCTGGACCGACGAGCAGGAGGGCGAGGACGCCGTGCTGCGGCTCGGCGGCGAGATGACCTGCCCGGCCGAGCCCTGCGAGCTCGAGAACGTCGAGGGTGGTGACACCGAGGTGAACCTGGAGGCGCCGGAGGTGGACACCGAGCCGACCGAGCCGACCGAGCCGACCGAGCCGACCGGATCGGTGGAGTCGACGGACGCCACGGACTCGACCGAGTCGGGCTGAGTCATGTCCGAGACGCCGTCGGCAGGGATCGACCGCTGGGTGAGCCTGGCGACGAGCTTCGTCGCGCCGGTGACCGTGATCAGCGGAGTCCTGTTCTACTTTGGGTACGTCGCTGCCCGCGCCCAGTACGACTACTTCGGCCTCGACGTCGACGTCATCGGACTCAGCACCCGCGCGTACGTCATGCGCAGCCCGCAGCCGCTGCTGACCCCGATGCTGGTCCTGGTGCTGGGTGGCGTCGCGGTGGTGGCCCTCCACCGCTGGGTGGGCCGGCACGACACCGAGAGCTGGTTCCGCCGGGTGGTCACGACCGTCCTCGGCACCGGGCTGGTCCTGCTGGCGGCCGGGACGGTGCTGCTGGCGGCGTACTCCGTGATCGGCGGCTGGGCCTACTACTCCCTGCTGACGCCGGTCCTGCTCGGAGCCGGCGCGGCGCTCGTGGCGTACGCCCTCCGGCTGCGCGGCAGGTTCGAGCCGCGGGTCGCGCTGCTCTGGGTGGGCGTCGCCGCCTGCGTGGTCTGGGCGACGGCCACGACCGCGCAGTGGACCGGTCGTGGGCTGGCGATGGAGCAGGCCCGCAACCTGCGCAGCCTGCCCAGCGTCGTCCTCGACACCCGGGAGCGCCTGCACATCCCGGCCACCGCCGGGGTCCAGGAGGTCGTACGCCCGGATGCCGGTGAGGACGACTACCGGTTCCGCTACTGGCGGCTCAGGCTCCTGATCCAGGGCGATGACCGGATGTTCCTCGTGCCCGACACCTGGAGCGCGGGCGGCACGACCATCCTGGTCCGGCTGGACGACGACGTGCGGGTCCAGTTCCAGTTCCGGAACTCACCCCCTGACTGAGCTGAGCCGTCAGTGGTTGCCCCGGCAGGCCTCGCCGGGTGACGGCACGAACTCCTTGAGCCCGGCCCGCACGAAGATGCCGTAGCTCTGCACCCCGTGGTATCGGTCCTCGCCGCCGGGGCTCTGGTTGCCGCGTACGCCCAGTGCGTCGTCGTTGAACTGCGGCGGGTTGCCCTCGATGGCGTCCGCGGTGTCCAGGCCGGAGAACACGCACTCCGAGGAGGCGTGGTCCGGTGCGGGGATCTCGCCGCCGGTGCCGTTCACCTCTCCGGCGCTCGCGGCTCCGGCTCCGGCCAGCACGAGCCCCGCCGCGATGGCACAGCTCTTCATCAAAAGCTTCATGACCTCTGTTCCTTCCGTCTTCGATGCCCCTGATGTGACCTGCCGTGGCACCGAGCTTCGGTCGGCTTTCGGGGCCTGGATTTTCATCATCTGTCCGCTGCCGACGGGTTGTCATACGCCAATCTGGGGGAGTCCTGGGCGCGACCGGGGCGCCGCGTGGGACTCTGTCTAGACCTGTTGCATGCGGTTGCACGGGTCCAAACCGATCAGTTCCGGTCCTGCGGAGGGGATGTCGATGACCCACGCCGATGGCTCCGCGAACGGGAGCACGGACTGGGAGCGTACGAGGGCCTATCTGCTGCACGATCCGACCAAGTGGAACAGCCTTTCCTGGATCACCGCACGCAGCCTGATCGACTCGGTCAACGACATCTTGGGCAAAGGTACGCAGGGGCTCGTCGAGGACCTGCGTAGGCACTGGACGAGGAAGGACGTGCCCCTGACGATCGCCGCTGACGGGGTCTCGAGGTTCCTGGTCATCGGCGACACCGGCGAGCAGGACCCGTCGCAGTACGTCGTCGCGCCGGCGTTGGCGCGAGCCGCGTTCGAGTGTGCGGAAGGCGACAAGAAGAGCTTCGTGCTCGTGCTGAGCGACGTGATCTACCCGTCCGGCAACGTCAACGACTACGTGGACGGCTTCTACAAGCCCTACCGCTCCAACCGGGTGCCGGGGCTCAAGACGCCCCCCGAGGTGCGGGACGAGTTCGCGCTTCCCGAGGACGTCCCGGTCTACGCGATGCCGGGCAATCACGACTGGTACGACGGCCTCTACGGCTTCGCCCACCAGTTCCTGTACGCCGCGGACGATCCGCCGACCTGGCCCAGCGAGCTCCTGGCGCCGTCGTTCGGCGACAGGCTCGGACCCTGGCAACAGATCCGGGACCGCTTCGGCCGGATCATGTGGCGTACGCCCAGCGAACCGGTGGGCAACGCCGCCCCGGCGCGGTGGGGCGAGCCGGCCGACGATGACCAGCCGGCGCCAGAGGCCCAGCTGCAGCCGGCGCCGTACTTCGTCATCGAGGCGGAGCACGTGGACCTGGTGTGCATCGACACCGGCATCGACGGGACCATCGACGAGCGGCAGTTCAAATGGCTGAACGAGCTGGGTGGTGGGAAGCCGAAGATCCTGATGACCGGCAAGCCGCTGTTCGTCAACGGTGAGCGCCGGAAGGGCGCCGTGGCCGGAAGCGCCGGCGAGACCGTCTACGACGTCGTGGCCGAGAGCAAGCACCGCTACGTCGCGACGGTGGGCGGTGACACCCACAACTTCCAGCTGTACGACCCGCAGAGCGAGGGCAGCTCACGCGACGGCCGGTGGCACATCGTCAGCGGTGGTGGCGGCGCGTACACCCACGCCACCCATCCGATCCGGACGGCCGTCTCGGACGCGCGAATGGACCTACGGTTCCGGCCGACCAGGCTCTTCCCTGGATCGGCCGAGTCCCTGGCGTACTTCGCCCAGCAGCTGGTCCCCAGCATCTGGCGGCTGCTGCTGACCGTCGTGCTGTTCGGCGGGGGAGTGGTCCTGGGCCGGTGGCTCGCCGGCGCCGGTGGTGCGGCCATCGCCGCGATGATGGTGCTGATGCTGCTGCACCAGCTGCCGCAACGTCCCGGACGCAGTCTCTTCGGACGCCGCCTGCTCCTACGCCTCGAAGCGCTGGTCGCCGGGGTGTTGGCGACGATGTTTCTGCATCAGTACCTGCCCGATGCGGCAGGAGCGCTCCTGGTGCTGTTCGGGTGGAGCACCCTGTGGATCTGCCTCAACGCCTGGTGCGTGCGCTGGTCGAGATGGTGGCACCCCGTCGAGCAGGTTCCCGGATGGCATCACCTCGCCTTCGCGTGCGTGCTGGCGGCTCTCGTGGTCGTGGCTCTGGTGCCCTGGGGTGTGGATCAGCTCGGCTCAGGCGAGGGACGCGCGGTGTCGTGGTGGCTGTTCGTCGCGGTCGGCTTCTACGCCGTCGTGGCGACCGTCGGGTGGCGGAAACGGATCGTCACCACCGTGAACGGCGCGAAGGCCGCACGCTGGCTCGAGCGCTCGGTCGTGTGGGCCCTGCTCGCACAGGCGGCCGTCGTCTTGGGGGAGATGCTGCGGGTGATGAACGGCGAGGGCTTGACCCTGCTGTTCTTCAGCGGCCTGCTCGGACTCGTGCCGCTGGCGGTGATCGCGGTGGTGGTGCTCGTCGCGATCCTCGCCCCGGACCTGCTCACCCGCCACCTGCACGACGAGCCCGTACGCCGGGTGCAGGCGTGGCTCCGGTGGCGCCGGGTGGTTCAGCCCCTCGTGTTCCTCACGGCGCCCGTGACGCTGATGCTCTGGTGGTGGGTCGCGGATGCCGTCGACTCGGGGTGGATGCGAGCCGCCTTCGCCCTGCCGGCGCTCCTCACGGTGACCGCGATCGGCATGCTGGTCGTCGACTGGCTGCGCCGGGAGCACGAGCGCCTGTACACGCCGCTGATGGTCCTCGTCATCCTGGCCGTCGGTGTCCTGCTGGTGGGGGCGGCGGTGCCGGGTCTGCTCGACGTACCGGGCTTCGAGGCGCCCGGCCAGCTCGCGAACGAGCTCAGAACGTGGTGGCCGGCCGTGGCGGTCGGCGCGGCCCTCTTCACCCTGGTCGCGGTCGGCGCTGCCGTACTCCTCGCCCACCTGGTGTTCCTCGGCGCCTACTCGCTGATCGCAGATCCCAAGGCGTGGGTGAGCCCGCGCTGCCGTCCGGGCGTCTCGACGCCGTACGAATTCATCAGTGAGGCGGACGCGACGGCCATCATCAAGGCCGAGCAGGAGGAGGTGGGCGGCCAAGCCGCCGTGGTCGACGGCGTCGGCTGGCGGACCAGACGACGCGCGCAGATCGCCTTCCCCGGCCTGAACCCGCCCTTCGGGCCGATCCAGAAGTTCGTCTCCGAGATCTACTCCCTCGACGAGCCGCCGTTCTTCAAGCACTTCCTCGAGTTCGAGACCTCACCCACCGAGGCGGTGGTGAAGATCCACCGCGTCCGCGGCGATCAGCCGGTTGAGATCGAAGAGGTGGCGAGGATCAGTCTGACGGTTGCGGCCGCCGCACGGGATTGAGCGCTTCCGACCGCTCAAGAACCGCGCATCAGCCCGCGTCGTAGGCGGCGGTGTGGCGCGGGACCTGCTGTCAGCCGGGGTTGCAGGCCAGATCAAAGTTCGATGCGTGATGGCAAGATGAGTACATGGCATCGGACTCCCGGATGGTGGCATTGGGTTTCGGAAAGTTCGCGCGCGCCGACCGTATCTTCGCCCTGGAGCGCATCACCGGGGAAGAACGCGGCGACGGCCGCCGCACTCGAGTCTGGATCGACGGGGTCACCGACCCCTTGATCGCGTCCAGGACCGAGATCACGATCCTTCGCGATATGGGCCAGGAGTCCGCAGTCACTGCACCCGAGCTCGACGAGGCAATGGACCTCGCCGCGCGCCTGGCGGCCGCGGCTGAGGAGGGTCGGGTGGATCTGAGCGATCTGGGCCGTCGTGCGCGACGCCTCCTCGCCACGACGACGCCATAGGGACGCCATAGGAGAGGGAGACCTCGACAGCTCGCCCCTTCGGTGAGTGACCCATCGCGGCGATGTAGCGCGCTCGCGGCGGATTGACGCGCCCTGTCCGCAGTGCGAAACGACGGTGCCGGATGGAGATTAGGGCATGTCGAGCGCGCGCAGGTATCTCCTGGTCATGGCGTCTTGGACCACACGGCTGATTGGTCCGCCGAGCTTGGCCACGTTGGATGCCGGCCGCGAAAAGGCCGAAATAGTCAGTTCGAGGCTGCCGCTGGCGTGACGGCGTAGCGCGAAGCGCTCCTCTCCTGCCTCTGGGTGGCCAGGGAGTGTGCCATAGGCGAAGCCCCTGAGGTCGCCATCGTCGATGAGGTACACGACTCGGCAAGGGATGCGCAGTGACAGCGGACTCGGTCCGAGCCGCATAAGCACGACTGTGGCGGGTTGAAGCGGGGTGTGGGATGCAGACACGTGCAGACCCGACCGCGCCTGCACCTGCCACGACAGTAGGTCCTGTGCGGCTCGTTCGAAGTCTCGGCGCTGCAAGATGGCCGAGCGTTCGAACCAGTTGAAGCCGGCGACCGGACCAATCGCGGTGTTCCCGACTTCTTCGTAGGTGTAGGCAGCTGAACGCAGTCTGGTGGCCTCATCTTCCGGAAGCTCCTGCACGTCCATGGAGGCATCCTTGCTGATCAAACTGATCAATAGGCAGAACACGCGGCCCAGCACACCAGCGTTGTGCTGATCCGGCTGCACAGGCGGCGGAGTGACGCAGCCCGCAGCCGCGCTGCACGCGCAATCGCGGAGCACATCTGGGGCACACTTCGCGGTGTGAGCGGACGAAAGTACGAGAAGCCAGCCTGGGCGAGTCGCAAGGAACTCGAGGCTGCCCTGGCAGCGGGTGATGATGCTTCATCAGCGCAAGCGCTTGTCGGACTGGTCTTCCACGACGATGACTGGCGTTGGTGCCAGAACAAGTGTCTCGAACTGCTCGGCCATCACAGTCCCAGCCTGCGCCGTATTGCGATCACGTGCCTGGGGCACGTTGCACGGATCCATGGGCAGATGGACGTCGCGCTCGTGCGTTCTGAGTTGCAGCGCATGCGCGATGATCCGGGCGTGCGTGGCGCGATCGAGGATGCCGAATCGGACATCTCGATCTTCATCCCCTGACGCGCTCGTCGCGGCGGTAAGACGCGCTCTCATCGCGGCAGATCCGGGCGAGCAAGTGGCGGCTGCAACAGCTTGGCTGGCAGCATCTCGATCATGGCGAGTGAACGGAAGCGACGTGAAGCGGCATACGAGGCTTCCGTCGCTGCAGTCCTGGCGTACCTCGAAGGTGAGGACGCCGATCTCTACAACCTGCTCGATGAGGCCGCAAAGACGGACGCCCTTGCGGCCGCCTACCGGTTGACGTACCTTGCGGCCAGGACTGCTGAGGAACTGGCCGATAGGACCGGGGAGACACCCTCCGACGTTCTCAATCGGATCATTCAAGAGAAGCACCGCTGAAGCACGACCAGCGGCAAGAGCGTGCAGGTCAGATCGTCCCAACGCGCATCAAGACGAGCCCGTCGTCGGCCCATTCCTCGGCTGATTGAGGCGGTGCCAGCTCCGCGCCGCCGATCCCTGCCTTCCCGCGGAACTCCTTCATCAACGTGACCATCCAGTCAGATGCCTGGGCCTCGACACCGGGCCCGTTGAGAGGGTCATCGATTCCCAGACCGAGCACGACGGCGCCTTCTTCGGTTAGGGTCACGATCGCCTCGTGGAAGTCCCGTGCCCTCAAGTACAGAGAGAGTGCCAAGTCGGCACCAGCATCTCGACGAAGATCGGCCAACGCCTCGGCGTCTCCAGGCAACGGGCTCTCGTAGACGAACGCGCGAAGGAACGCCTCCAACCTCGGGTCGCCGGGGTCGCCGACATCCACGTAGCTAGAGACGAACCGAGACAGCGTCGCGGCACGGTCGTCCGGCTCAACCCAGACATATACGTCGAAGCACGGAGGCACATTGGCACGGTAGCGGTGATCGCACGGATCTTGGTATGAGTGAGCGTCCCGTGCGGCGGAATGACGCAGTTTTCGAAGCCGAGGGAGCTGGCCCGAGTGTGCACGCTGAAGCGACTCGCCACGACTGCTGCGTCAAGATGTTGATATGACGATCCTCATCCGTGTCGGGTATTGGCGTAGCGAGTACGAACCCACGCTGCCAGATCCGCGGCGGCACCTTGATGAGACTTGGGATGACGACGAGCGGGAACTCGTGGTCGCTTATCTTCGGGGCGGTCTGCCCGTGCTGCACATGATGGGGTTCTCGCCCTGTCGGCTGTGCGATTGTTCGGCCAACGGAAACGCAGAACTGACCGACGGGTCGTATCTGTGGCCGCAGGGGCTCGCGCACTACGTCGAAGACCACGGTGTGCGCCTGCCGCGTGAGTTCGAACGGCATGTCTTGGACCGCTGGGAGGGTCTAGAGGAGGCGGCGATGCGGGCTCACGACGCGCCGCCCGATCGTTGGATGCGCATGACCCAGCAGCGGTAGAAGTCTCACAGTCGCGGTGAAACGACGCACGTGTGAATAGCATCGATCCCGGCTGAGCCGCGCACCTACTACGTTCCGCGGTCGTCAGAGGTTCCTGACGATCGATCTCGTCCGTAGCTACGCCGCGTCGTCGTCGGTGAAGTGACCTCGAACCGTTGAGTCATGTTCGATGATGAGGTCGATAGCCTCCCAGAACTCCGCGAGCCAAGGATGAGCGAGCGCCTCGTCTCGTGAGAGCTTGTGGCCGCGATAGCTTACGTTCGGGCCAGCGCTCCCACCCTGAACGAGTGAGCAGGCGAAACCATGGCCCTCGATCCAGCCGTAGCGGCAGCCGAAAGTGACTCGATCCGGGCTCGGCGAAGTCGGGTGATCAGGGTCCCAGTCGTTGTCGAGTATGACGTCGATGTACGCCTCGTGCACGCCGTTGTGGTGGACGCAGTCGGCGAAGTAGATCGCGAACGCGCCGCGCTCGTCATGGTTGATGAAGCCACAGATCCGCTCGTGGAGATCGCCGTGCTCGCAGGTGAAGGTCGTAACATCTCGGTCGGGGTCAAGCTGCAGCGCCATGCGCGAAGCATAGGGGCCTAATCACGCCGCTCAGTTCAGTGGCCGCAACTTCGGGCTCAACTTTGACCTGCCCCTGCTGAACGGGTCAGGCGCCGGCGACGAAGGCGGTGAGAACGTGGCCGTGTCGGTCGAGGTTCCCGCCGGCGCAGCCTGGGTGTCGTCGGCATGCTCCCTGCGTGCGGTCGTTCAAACCGTACGGTGCCGTCGATTCCGCATGTGAGGGAGTTGGCGGAAGTCGCGAGCCGCGAGTCCCAGCCTCATGTTCGTTCCGGAGCCACGAGGCCGCGCTGCGACACTCAAGCGGCGGATAGACGGGCCTATCTGCATTCCAGAGGACGACAGATCGTCCGCTCGTTGCGGCGGATCATCATGGCTCGACCACGGCATCGGCACGCGAACGACACGGGGAGTCACGCTGATGTTCCCGGCTTGCCGGGAGCAGACTCAGGCGTCGACCTTCTGGCGTCGGCAACGGCCTGTATCGCAGTGCCATAGCGACGACGTGACTTGCCGCTCCACCATCGCTGGAGCAGGTCGGCCTGCATGACTTCGACGAGCCGGGCCCGGGCCGCCTCAGCGTCGCCACGCGGCAGGGCGATGTAGAGGTTCACGCCGTCGTCTGTCGTGACGGGCGGAGCCTTCCATGCCATCTGCATCTGCTTGCCGGCTTCCCGTTTCGCAGCGACCACGAAGTCGTCATATGCGTCGGCGACACCCTCGCGTGCATGGAGTCGCAGGAGCGCCTGGTTTTGGTCGATCGACGTCTTAACGTCGGACAACTTGCTAGTGATGGCGAATCGCGTGCCGCTCTCGCCGTCCTTGCGCAGAATGCGATATGGGCCTTCGAGGTACTCGGCGACAGCGCCGAGCGCGTTGGCGTAGAGGGTGGCGAGGTTGTCTCTGCGGCCGTGGGCGGCGTTGACGAGCAGGGTGATGACGACGCTGGCGGCGGCGATGAGGGCGGCGGCGATGGTGACGAGGTTGGCGTAGGTGAAGTCACCGAGCCCATCGCTGGCTTCCGGGTTGTCGGATCCGCAGGGGGGTGTCGTGGTGCTGGCGACGAACGGTGTCGTTGTGCTGTTGGGGAGGGCGCTTGCGGCCGTGGACGGACTGGAAGTTGGCGACGTGTCGAGCGTTGTTGATGCGGCCGGTGGAGCAGTTGCGCTGGGTGCTGCGGTCGAGCTCGGTGAAACGGGGGCGCTTGTGATGAGGATGCACTGTGCCCCCGTGGCCGGTCCGAGGGGGCTTGTTGTGGTCATGCGGCGCGCACCTCGCACGGGATCGGGTGCGGTGCTTCGTCACCCAGCCACTCGCCTGTGGGCTGGCCAG
Source organism: Nocardioides sp. NPDC057767 (assembly GCF_042798275.1). Classification (NCBI taxonomy): domain Bacteria; kingdom Bacillati; phylum Actinomycetota; class Actinomycetes; order Propionibacteriales; family Nocardioidaceae; genus Nocardioides; species Nocardioides sp. NPDC057767. The sequence goes on from NZ_JBHVKJ010000003.1 coordinate 21,609, forward strand.
GGCCTCCGAACCCGCCGGTGGAGCGCCAGTGGTCTTCGAAAAAGAGGTGGTTGCGCACGGTGTTGAGCAAAGTGACGAGGCCGTCGGTGTGCTGCCAGCGGCGTTCTTCGGGGTCCTTGGGGAACCACAGGCACAGGGAGTCGTCGTTGAAGCGGTGCTTGGAGAGTGCACCAGGGTCGGCAAGGACGTGTGGGTAGTCCATCGGCGGCAGGTCGTGGGTGCTGTAGTTGGGGTTCTCGTGGAACTCGATTCGGACCGGGACGGGGTCACGGCGCGCGGGCACGTCGATCCCGGCGTGCTGGATGACGAGGATCCGCTGACCGGTGCGGCGGGCGGCACCGTGGGTTGTCTGGTCGGCGAGGCTGATTGTGACTTGCCCGTGGTGCTCGACGAACGTGTCGAGGTCGGACAGCAGAGCGCGTTGGAACTTGATGCTGGTGCCGTACCAGGCGTTCGTGCCGCCGGGCCGGTGGACGTGGCCGCGATGGCGGGCGGAGTGTCCGCCAGCGCGGCGACGCCCACCGCCCTGGCTGCGGGCGCGGTCGGTTGTCATCCCTCACCCCAGGAACGGCTGTTGGACGCGCTCTGCCCGTGGTGCAGCCCGACGACAGGGGCAGCGACCGCGGCGCTGCCGGCCGTCTGGCCCGGGGTGGTGGTGTTGCCGCCGGTCGGCGTGCGGCTGTCGTTGATGTACTTGCGGGTGGTCTCGAGACGCACAGCGTCCAGGTCGGGGTACGGCAGCATTTCCTCGTCGTTGAAAAACTTGGCGAGTTGCTCGTGTGCGAGGACGAGGTAGCCGGCCTTCTCCAGGGCGAGGGCGTTGAATAGGCGTTCCCGGGACTTCTTGAGCCGATCCACGACTTCCGTGCGCGTCATCTTCTCGTTGATGGAGATGGGCTTCTCCGCAACGTGAGCGGGGTCCTCGGTCAGGCCCTTGGACAGGCTGGTGATGGCATGGTCGAACCAGGTGAGGATGCCCTGGGCGAGAGGGGTACGGCTGGTGAGTGCGTCAAGGGCGAGGGCCTTGATGTTCCAGGAGCACAGGGGTTTCTGGTTGCGGCGGTTGTAGTGCTTGGTCAGGCGGACCACGCGCGCGTAGGTGTAGTCGGTGGCCTTGTTGGCCGCACGCACGAGCCGGGTGTGTTCCTCGGGGTGCGAGCGGCTCCACGTCTGGTAGTTCGGGATGAACAAGCCCTCGTCCTCGGGGTTGTCGACGGCGATGATGACGTCAGCGGTGAAGTCGTCCTGTCCGTAAGTGACGGCCTTGGAGAACCGGACCAGGATGGAGCGCCGGCGGCCGCGCCATTCGACGCGCAGGCCGGGGAACTCCTCGCGGAGCGCCGCACGGATGGCATTCGCAGCACGCTCCTGCAGGTCCGAACAGCCCTTCTTGCCCGGGCCATGGGTGTACTTGGCCTCGGCGACAACTACGCCGAGGTCGATGTCAGTCAGCGGGTTGAGCGCGTCGCCGTGGGCGACGGACCCGTTCACATAGACGCGGCTGTCGCGGAACTCCTTCAGGAGCGCGGCGCCGATGAGGTCTCGCCGACGTCGGGCTTCATCGAGTTCGGCGTCGCTGACCTGGATGCGGCGGCGGGCCTGTTGGAGGAGTTCCTCGACGGTCGGCGGTCGGTGGAACGGACTGTGCTGGTTGTAGCCAGTGTTCTCGGTGTTCAGGATTGCCACGGTTTCTGTCCCTTTCATGTTCGGCTGGGGCCTTCGATGGGAACAGACGGGCTATCTCTCCGACTGGCTCAGTGACCCTGAAATATGAGCATGCCAGCGACCACCGACACTCAGCGTCGTCCAGATGCCGTACCAGGGCGGGTATGGCGGCGGGCCGACCTGAGCGGTTGCTATGTCGCCGCCTGCGGCGGCGTCAGGCGCAGTCGCCGCAGACGTCGCCGACGAAGAACGCCGCGGGCTTGACCATCCAGCACGACGTGCAGTTCTTCTCCGCGACGGTGGGGGCACAGTTGCACCTGCCGCAGTCGGTGCATGGTGGGACGCCGCATCGTGGGCATCGCGGCTCAAAGGTCACATAGGTCGCACCGCATCCGGGGTCAGCACACTCGTAGCTGCCGGGCCGCGGCCCGGTGTCGCGGCTAGGGAGCGTGAAGCCCTCCCAGGGGGCATGGTCTGTCACAGCGACGACGATTAGGTATTCGTCAGTTCGAGCGGTCTGGATGAAGAGCTCGTCGCCGGCGATGCCGTCGCGGTAGTAGAAGCGGCCTCGCCCTCGACTGTTGGCTGTCCGGAGCCCGCGCGCGACGACGTCGACGCCGGACTGGTCACTGCCCTTGCGCAACGGCGGCATCCCGTTGGCTGCTGCGAAGAAGACGCTTCCGTCGTCCTTGAGGAGGAGCACATGACCGGGCGCGGGAAGGCGCTGGGACGCACGGACACAGGCTGCTGACCGTGACGCACCGGTGCGTTCGAAGAGCGCGACGACGTCGGAGGCGGTTGGTCCCTTGGCGTCGATGATGGACTCAACACTCTGGTCGGGCAGGAGTACCTCGGCCGCGAAGGCATCACAAGCCAGATCCTCGAACATGTCTAGGGATTGTTGGTCCCAAACCACCGCCGCGAGGTTGATGTCGGTGCGTTGCAGGTGGTGTCCGAGCTCGTGAAGGGCGGTAAACGCCCGGCGGCCAGAACTGGCTGCATGGGCGACCTGAATGATCGGGAGTGCTGATGGATCCGTGCCGTCCAGGTATGCGCCAGCCACACTGCATCCGACGTCTGTGGCCCCTGGATCGTCGATCGCTAGGCCGGACGTTGTCGCCGGCTGAGGAACGAGTCGGAAATCGACTTCATCCCAATCCTCGAGTACGTGGCACGGGTCTACCGCTAGACTGCTGAACTTGCTGCCGAGTCGGTCGCGGGCGACGGCGACCACGCGATGTGCCTGCTTGTTGACGAGGTCACGCGGTGGCTTCGGGTTCCGCGCAGTCGGGGGAACGCTCATTGGGTAGAACCTCGGTCGTGGGTGTCCAGGATGGCGTCGAAGTAGGCACTGGCTCGACCCGCCCAGCTGGTTGCGGTGGCGCGTGTGTGTTCACGGGCTGCTAGGGCGTATACCCCGTACGCGGCGCTTCTCCATGCCGTCAGTTCGTCCTGTTTGCGTTGTTGCGCCACGCGATCCACGAGAGCGCGGACGCGAGGCTGGTCCATGGCCGTGATGAGTTCGGCAGGGAGTGGCGAACTCGCTGCCAGGAGCGTTTCCGGGGCGACTGAAAGTATCGGAGCCAGCTTGTGGGCTTGGTCAGGCGTCAACCAACCCTGACCTCGACGAAGCTGCATCGCTGCGGGGATGGACCCGAGAGCTTCGGCGACATCACGGATGTCGGCGTTGGCCAGCATGCTGGCCAACGACGTTGCTCCGGCACGAACAGGAACCCACGACGCGCCTGCGAGTCGGTCCATGAGGTCCTGCAGGCGGGCGCGATGCCGGGAGCGGGGATCTGTGGGACCCCAGTTGCGCGTCCCGCGAGGAAAGGCTCCGGTTTCAGCGATCGTGCACTGGCCGAGTTTGGCCTCGAGGACACGGACCGGGACGTCGGCGGCATCGTTGACCCACACCGCAAGGTCGAAGCCGAGGTCATGCGCGGCGGCTGGCGCGAGAACCGCGCTGTCGTCTGGCTCGTCGCCGAAGCTGACAGGCGCTGCGCGAACAGACTTGGCTGGACCGCTCACTTCGGTGGAGCTATCGACGGCGATGATCATTACGGCTCCAGCGGCATCGTCCCAGCGCACTCGCCACACCTCACCAACACCGGGATCAGGCGTAGCGCCGCTTGCAGCGGCGCGCACCACGGCAAGGTTCGCTTCAAGAGCATGGCGCAGCGCCTGGTCGCGGTTGTCAGGCATCAGCGATCGGCTCCTTTCCTGTGCCCGAGGTGGCATTACGGGGACGCCTCCTGCATGTCCAGAAACGTCCTCCGGTAGACAGACGGGCTAACTCAAGTGCCGTCACAGTGATCCGATCCCTTCCGCGCCCACCGCTGGGTCGCTCTCCTGCTCCGAGTCAGCCCACCGAAGCAGGAGGAACACAACGGAGTCCTCTTGGCCCTCCGCAGTGGCGGAGCGGATCTTGTCCTTCGCACTGGCCGCCACTGCAGCACCTGCGCGCCTTCCGACTCCCAGGGCAGACGCAACAGCGCGGTCTCCTTGGCCCATATGTAGGACGGCGATGCGCTCGTCGTCATCCAACGTGGCCCAGACTGCCTCCGCGACCTGCTCCGGCGTTGGCCCGTCGTCATGCTCGTCGAGGACATCGACAACTGACGAGCGCGCGGAGACGTCAGTGAATCCTGGTGCCTCAGCATCGACTGCGTCGATGGGAACTGCAGGGACGCAAATCTGCACCACGCGAGCGACATCGGCGTCGCGCACCTGACCTCTGGCCTCGTCTAGTGCGGCTCGGCTGACAGAGACGATTGCGCACTTCGTTGGCCGCGGTGTCGGCCCGCTAGTGTTCCAGCGAGTGGCAACGACGCCTCGGACCTTGCTCGCCGCAGCGATGAGTTCTTCCACGTCGCCTTGCCAGACGATCTGCGGCCAGCTGGTAAGTCGCCACGAGTCATACGGGACGGTGTGGTGGGCGAAGTCGTCCTCGGAACCAAGGATGGTTCGAAGTCGAGCGATAAGTTTCCCGCGCTCAGTCTCCCGGGCCTGGTCGCGCAGTACGTTCTTGAAGACCTTCAGCAGGTAGCGCTCGAGCTCGGCGTCAGCGGTCGTCGAAACGACGGCTGCTGCGACGAACGAGCCCTTCCGGACGAACGTGTCGGAGATCAGGTCCAGAACGGCGTCCGCGGTCCAACCCGTGTGTCCAACAGGGGGTGGGTACTGGCGGCCGACCGCTTGTCGTGCCAGACGTGTCAGTAGGGCGAGGGTCTCCTTTTCCTCACCCGCACGGACTGCCGCATGTTCGTGCATCGTGCTCTCCTCCACAGTCACCCTAGGGCCAATCGCCTCGTCAGGGGTTGGCTTTCGCAGAGGTCGACTCGGCACTGGCAGCAGCGACGGCGATGGGCCACATCAGCCGGACAATTTGTGAGCTGAGACCGGAAGACACTCGGCATAGACGCCGCAGATGCTCCGGTAGGTCCCGACCGGTGCGCCAGGCCCAGCGGTGCTGCTCGGCCACGAGGCTGCAAACGTGGCGCGTCATACTGGGCGGTTTGACGCAACCGGAGGCCGCCCGCGCTTTGACCGTGATCCCCAAGTTGGGCGATGGGGCACGCGGCTCTCCGGGTCTCGGCACGATTGACGTGACTATGAGGCTGGCGACGGCATGGAGGCGGCGGCGCGACGAACTGCTTGGAGCGCCATCCTGCTCAGCACCAGAGAGTGCAAGGGCCATCCTGGTCCACGCGACGGTCACGATTGGAGTGATTCGATGGACCTCTCTGAAGTACTGCTGACGTCGTTGCTGGGGCTTCTAACAGGGGCGGTCACTGCTTGGCTAGGGGCTCGGTGGACGTACCGCCGGAGGTTGCAGGAACTCAAGTTCCAAGCGGCGCACGAAACCAGGCGGGCGACATATGAGGCCACCTTGCAATGGATCCGAGCCGCGTCTTTGGCTTCCCGACTGGAGGCGGAGCGAGGTCGGCACGGAGGCACCGAGGAAGCCGTCTACGAGAACTGGCCGGAGCCCAGGCCCGAGCAATGGGACCTATACGTATCCGACCGGGTGAAGCACCTGCATCAGAGCTTCCTTTCGGCCGCCGGACGTGTGCACGCGACCGCAGGACGTCTTCGCGCGCAACGGGAAACCCTTGAGCTCTTCTCAAGTATCGATTCCCCTGACGCGACGGCCCTGGCGGAATTGACCACCGGTCGAGACTCGCTGGACACCGAGCTCACCGGGAGGTTGATAGAGCTCGACGATTCGCAATCGGCTCTGCTGAAGGCAATGAGGGAAGAAGTGATCGGCGACAACTAGGCTTCGATGCCGAGAACGGCCGAGCCGGCGCGCTCGGGGCGGCCGCATTCGCGCACCGCGAGCCCGAGCGGGTTAGCAGTACAGCGATCGTCGTGGTGCCCTAGCCGTCGAACGCCTCGATCAGCTCAGCTGGGGCGGCGGCCAGCCACGCATCGACCAAGAGGTCGCGGAGGTCACCCCGGTCTATGACGCTGAGCTCGATGAGCACGGCGGGATAGTTGTTGAAGTGCTCGATCGTGAAGACGCCGTCGATGCCGGCGGCGAGGACGCCTTCCTTCTCGTGCAGGTCGGCGGTGTTGACCGCGAGGATCGGAGGGGACGGCGGGGTCTGGTCGCCGAAGCGCTTGATGTCGGCCTTGCTGAACGGGCGTAGCCAGGCGATGCTCTTGCGGCGTACGGACCAGGTCGGGTGTCCGTGCCGTTCGCCCTCGGTGACCTCGGGCAGCTCGCCGATGATCCGGGCGAGGTCTTCGAGCGTTGCCATTCCTGGAGCGTAACCCCGGTGCTGCCAGATCGGGCCAGATCGACCGAGGCGGTCGGTAAGGTCGGTTCGTGACGTCGATGATCGACTCGATCGTGTCCCGGCTGCTGCGGACCCGGGCTGTCGTACGTGCGCCGATCTGGCTCTACCGTCACAACGCCGGGTGGCTCCTCGGGTCCCGGATGCTGATGCTCGAGCATGTCGGCCGCCGATCGGGCGTCGCACGGTACGTGTGCCTCGAGGTCGTCGAGAGGCCGAGCGCGGACGAGATCGTGGTGGTGAGCGGGTTCGGCACGGGTGCACAGTGGTACCAGAACCTCCTTGCCGAGCCTTCGTGCCGCGTCAGCATCGGGACACGAACCAGGGTCACGGCGCAGGCACGGTTGCTCTCCGGGGAGGAGTCGGCTGCCGCATTGGGTCGTTATCAGCAGGCACATCCCAAGGCGTGGCAGCGCCTGCGCGGCGCGATCGAGACGGCGGTCGGCCACGAGGTTGACGGACTGCCCATGGTGAACCTGAAGCTCATAGGAGACTGAGATGCGTCGCAAGTGGCTGTGGTTTATGAAGAACACGTTCAACCGGGTGACGATCCGGGTGGCCCGCTCGGGGCACGGTCCGTTCTCGCTCGTGCGTCACGTGGGACGGAAGTCGGGGAAGACGTACGAGACGCCGATCATGTTGGCGCGCGTGCCGGAAGGGTTCATCGCGGAGCTGACCTACGGCGAGGACGTCAACTGGTATCGCAACATCGTCGCCGCCGGGCACTGCGAGGTGTTCGTGGACGGGCAGTGGCATGAGGTATCCGCCATCGAGCCATTCCCGTCCGATGCCGGGCGCGACGCCTTCGGCTATCCGGCCAAGCTGGTGCTGCAGGTGCTTCACAAGGACGAGTTCAGGCTGCTGCGTACGGCCTGATCATGCCGGCCCACTGAGCTCACGCAGGTGGTTTCGGAACTCGGCGCCGTCGGCGGGGGAGCGGTACTCGAGCTCGTGGGCGACCTCGCTGGCGACGAGCAACAGGCTGGGCTGCGACCGGCGCTCGTGGTCGAGAGCGGCCTCGGCGAGTTCGAGCGCAGTGACAGGACTGCCGTCGCGCGCAGCGAGCACGGCCTTGGTCAGCTGTGCCTCGGCAAGTCGCATGGGGCTGATGACCGTGCCGTCCGGACGGGTGCTGGTGGCGATGACGGTGTCGGCCATGGCGTCGGCCATGCGTTCGCGGCCGTGCAGCGTGCGGTAGGCGTCCATGGCGTAGAAGGAGGCCTTGGTCGGGTCGACGTTGAAGTGGTTGCGTACGTTCGACGGCAGGTCGTTGCCGTCGAGAACCTCGCGGACTCGATCGAGGGCGACCTCGGTCTTGTGGCTGTCCTTCATCCGGGCGTACGCCTTGGCCTTCTGTGCGTGGAGCTGCGCCGCGACCGAGGCGTTGGGGGCGCAGCGGATGCCGGCGGCGGCGGCAGCAATGACGTTGGGCATGTCGCCTTGGGTGAGCGCCATCCAGGCGCGGATCTCCCACGTCCACGCGGCCATCACGTTGTCGCCCAGGTCGGCGGCGAAACCTTCGGCTGCGACGCGAGCCTGATGGGTGGCCTGCTCGTCGCCCTGGTCCCACATGAGGCATGCCCGAAGAAGCGACAACCAGCCGGTGAGGTGGATGACGCGCTCGTGGCCTGCGAGGGAGACCCGGCCTTCATGTACGAGAGAGGCGAGCTCCTTCAGCCAGTCGTCGACCTCGATGGTCAGCGAGCGGGCGTCCTGGGCCGAGTAGGCGGTGCACAGGCGCTCGACCTCGGCCTCGGCCTGTGCGAGATGGGCCTCGCCGACCTTCGGCATACGCAGCGCGGCGACCAGATCGGTGAACTCGGTCGGGCTCAACCGGTCCGGGACGTTCTGGTTCGCGAGCGGGCGTTGGGCGAAGAAGTCGGCGACCGGGAGGTCGAACATCGCGGCGATGGCTTGCTGGGTCTCGGGTGACGGGTTGGCGATCTCGCCGCGCCGGTAGCGCTTGAACGTCGCGAGCACGGAGTCGAGCTGGGTCTCTTCGTGGAAGGGCGACAGAGCGATGTAGTGCATCGCGGTCTCCCGGTTGCTCCAGCCCTTGGCGGCCTGAAGACGGACCAGCCTCTCGTACCACTGCTCAGCCATCCGGCCTCCCGGTGCGGTTCGGTGTTTCGTCGCGCGTGCCGAGGCGACAGGACGACTCGCACCAACCTAACAACGAATGCGGGGGACCGGGGGACCACTGGGATCAACGGCGATGCTCCCCGGCTGCTCTCTCCCTGTCCATGGGCGTCCGCGGCGATCGTGAGTGTGACAGGACTCGGACGAGAGGATCGCGATGAGCCAATACGCGCTCGCCACCGCAACCCGACCGGGCCGGCCTCGGGTGGTCCCGCGGTTGGCCGGCGCACGTGCACCACGCGACGAGATCCTCCATGCGGCGGCGGAGCTCTTCGTCAACCGCGGGTTCGCGGCGACCTCGACGCGGGACATCGCGGAGAAGGTGGGGATCAGGCAGGCGTCGCTGTACTACCACTTCGCGGGCAAGCCCGGGATCCTCGCCGAGCTCCTCGAGCTCTCGGTGCGGCCCAGTCTCGAGAAGGTCGAGAAGATCGAGCGGGATTGCCCGGCGGACGTCCCCGAGGCGGCGCTCTACCTGCTCGCGCTGATCGACGCGGACACGCTCGCGACGGTGCCGCACAACATCGGCCGGCTCTACCGGATGCCGGATGTCAGGAGCAGCGAGGTCTTCGGGGAGTTCGAGCCTGCGCTGCAAGAGCTGACTGCTGCGTACGGTCGGTTGGGTGCCCACATCGTCAGTGGCCCTGTTGCCGCCACCGTGAGCGTGGACCAGCTGGGTGGGTTGCTGGTCCAGGCGGTCGAGGTCGTGATCCGGATCCGCTCGCGCCGCGTCGAGGTCACACCTGCGCAGGCGCGAGCGATCGCGGCGACCTGTCTTCGGATCTGTGGCGTGCCCGAGGCGAGGATCGCTCGCGCGACGGGCACGGCTGACGACCTCTTGCTGCGGTTCGCCGAGGAGCGGCCGGCATAGCGGCACGCGTGAGGTGTGGGCACCTGCGGCGACCGCTGATGGTTGTGGCCGAGCCCGGCCAGGCCGGGCTCGGCGAAGGGATGTGGAGGTCACGCCATCTCGGGGACGTGCAGGTGGGCGTACGCGAGGTCGAACTCGTGCACGTCGACGATCTCGCTGCCCGTGTCGGTCGCGGCCCGGTTGCGCATGTCGTCGGCCGCCGAGCGGCTGGCTTCCATCGCGGCGCGGGACTCCCAGGCCGTGGTGGCGCAGCCGAGGCCGGAGGACCGGTTCATCAGCAGGCTGGCGCTGCAGAATCCATCGGTCTGCTCGAGCTCGGGAAGGATCCCGACCCGGAAGATCTCGGCCATGGCGTCGACGTCGCCCTGCAGCCAGCTGACTCGGGCGCACTCGCCGTGGTGGCTGCGGTGCATGACGAGGATCTCCCACTCGTCGATCTGCATGTCGCCGCCGAGGATGTCCTTCCCTCGATCGCGTAGCGCGCGAAGCTGCCCATCGCTGGCGTGCATGGTTGCCTCGTCTTCCCACGAGCTCGTGGCGATGCATCGCCCGGACTCGCGGTCGACCAGCATCGAGAGGCCGCGACAGCCCTCGATGCTGTCGAGCATGGGACCGGCCTCGTTCTTGACGAAGGCTATGCCCGCGTCGATGTTGCCGGGGCTCCCGTGAAACGTGGTGGAACGTGCGTACACAGCCCGCTCCTTTCTAGGACAGGGCAGTGCCCGACCGGCACCGCCGGTTCTTCCCTGTCTACCCCTCTGGGCGCAGCGACGCCATACCCAACCTCTGTGGTTCTCGGCCCTGCGACGGGTCGCGTCGATCGGTGTGACCAAGGACTTGTGGGGCGGGCACAAGGACCGTACGCCCCGCGGCCGGAGGTCGGCAGGCTGGTCGCGAGTCGTCCACCGGGTGCGGTCGTGCACCGTCAGCTTGCCCGGGCCACCAGCACCATCGCGGAGAGACCCCATGAACCACCGCACCGCCCGCCGCAAGGGCAAGGAGAACTACGCCAAGTTCCTCCTGGCTACGGCCCTCAACACCGTCCTCGGCGCTCTGTGCGTCACCTACGCCTACCTCAACAGCGCGACGTACTACGTCGGCTGAACCACACCGAGGAACGCCCCTGCGTTCGGAAGGAAGTGATGGAATTGAAACGGTGGAGCGAGCTGAGCAGTCGCCAGCAGGCAGCCGTTCTGGTTCTGGCCTCGATCCAGCTGTCGCTGGCTGTGACGGCGTGGACCGATCTGGCCGTTCGGAAACGGGAACTGGTCAACGGGAGCAAGGCCACGTGGGCTGCGGTCATCGCGGTGAACTTCGTGGGGCCGGTGATCTACTTCCTCCGGGGGCGGCGAGCGCCTCGTAGTCCTGGCGCCTGACGTGCTCAGGGGTTGGGGTCGAGGTGGGGGAAGTTGCGGTTGAGGGCCCAGTCGATCCGCATGCGCTGACTGCGGTCCATCTGAAGGCTGGGGATGCTCTCGGGGTAGAGCCACTCGACCTGGGTGCTCGCGGCCGACGGGGTGGGCTCGCCGGCGAGGTAGCGGCCGGCGTAGATGATGCTGAACTCCTGGCGCACCTCGCCGTTGGCGGTGTATTCGATGCGATGGCGGGGGTCGGTCCAGATCCCGACCAGGCCGGTCACCTCGATCGTGATGCCGGTCTCCTCGAGCGTCCCGCGGACGGCGCAGGCGGTGAGTGACTCGCCCGGATACATCGCCCCGCCCGGCATCGTCCAGTCGCCGGTGTCGTCGCGGCGGACCAGCAGCATCCGACCCGGGTCGTCGAGCACGAAGACGCCGGCGCTCGGCCTGATGGTGTTGACCTCGGGAGCCGAAGGATCGTTGTGCCAGTCGACCCGTCGGCCCGTGCTGCTCACCTCAGGGGAGCGAGGACGTGGCGGGTGTACGGATGCGTCTAATGTCGGCCGAGATCCCACGGCGGCGAGCATAGCGGAATCAACCGTGATCAAGCGCACAGAAGCAGGGCCATGCCCGCCACGAGTTCGACTCCGAAGTAAAACCAGATCGGGTAGAAGCGTACGGCCGAATCGAGCAGGCGCGAGACGAGTCGGCCACCCGCCATGCCGATCAGGGCGAGACCGACGGTGATGACGGCGCCGGACCGGATGCCGCCGACGTCGAGCGCGGCGGCGCCGAGGACGGCGGCCATGGCGATGCCGAAGCCGCCGTAGACCGCGCGGACCTCGGAGCGGGACTCCGGTGACTGCGCCGTGAGGCGGAACGGCGCGACGAGGGCGCCCGGGGAGATCAGCGCGTACGTCCCCATCCCCAGGAAGAAGACGCCGACGACGGCGATGGTCAGGCTGGCAACGGTGCTCACCGGGTGATCATGACGCGCATCGCGACCGGGGAACGTCAGCGCAGGTCGCGTGGCCGGAAAAACCTGGTTGCGATGGAAACCTCGGGGCCGGACGATGCTTACCGTGAAGAAGATCGAGCGGGCGGTCGTCGGTGCGGCGGCTGTCGCCACGAGAGTGACGGGATGAGCGCGCGGCTCCGTGCGCTCGCGCGGGAGAACGAGCATTTCATCGAGGCTGGCTTCTACCGGCGTACGGATGGCACGAAGGTGGTCATCGGCGACGCCGTCCGGGCGGCGCGGGCGGGGACCCGGATCTACGGACCGGAGCCGGTCGAGGTGCCGGTGATCGAGCCCGTGAAGACGCGGTTCGCGGTGACCGGCGGGAGCAGCCTGTGGGAGGCGCGGCGGCTGCTGGGCACGGTGGCGGTGCTGAACTTCGCCTCGGCGCGCAACCCCGGCGGCGGGTACGTCAACGGAGCCCAGGCACAGGAGGAGGCGCTGTGCCGGGCCTCGGCTCTCTACACCTGCCTGCTGGAGGCGCCCGCCTACTACGTGCATCATCGCGCCGTGCGGGACCCGTTCTACAGCGACCGGGTCATCCACTCGCCGGCCGTTCCGGTCTTTCGCGACGACCGCGGCCAGCTGCTCGACGAGCCGTTCGAGGTCGGCTTCCTGACCTCACCGGCGCCGAACGCAGGCGTCATCCGCAAGAAGGCCCCGGAGCGTATGGACGAGATCCCGGCCGTGCTCGCGGGCCGCGCGGCTCGGGTCCTGGAGGCCGCGGCGGCCAACGGGTATCGCAGCCTCGTCCTCGGTGCCTGGGGATGCGGCGTGTTCCAGAACGACCCGGCCATGGTGGCCGGATCGTTCCGGGACCTGCTCGGGCCGGGAGGCCGGTTCGAGGCGACGTTCGAGCAGGTGGTGTTCGGGATCCTCGACCGTACACCGGGATCGGTAGTCCGGCAGGCGTTCGAGGTTGCCTTCGCGGACCTCGCGTCATGATTGCGGGTGATGGCTCCGCAGGCTCGGGCAGCCGACTAGCTCGTGACGGCGCCGACCGCGGCTGACTGCACCGTACGTCGGTACTTGCCGAGCACGCCGCGACGATACTTCGGGGGAAGTGGCTCCCAGCCGACCGTGCGCCGCTCCAGCTCCTCGGGTTCGACCTCGACCTCGAGGGTGCGGTTGACGACGTCGAGGACGATGGGGTCGCCGTCGCGGACGAAGGCGATCGGGCCGGCGTCGACGGCCTCGGGGGCGATGTGGCCGACACAGAGGCCCGTGGTTCCTCCGGAGAACCGGCCGTCGGTGATCAGCAGGACGTCCTTCCCGAGACCAGCACCCTTGATGGCTCCCGTGATGGCGAGCATCTCCCGCATGCCCGGTCCGCCCTTCGGGCCCTCGTTCCGGATGACCACGACGTCGCCCGCGACGATGAGCCCCGCCTCCAGGGCGTCCATCGCGGCCCGCTCCCCGTCGAAGACCCGGGCGGTGCCGCGGAAGACGGTGTCGTCGAACCCGGCCGTCTTGACGACCGCACCCTCGGGCGCCAGCGAGCCCTTGAGGATGGTGAGACCACCAGTACGGTGGATCGGCCGCTCGAAGGAGTGGATCACCTCGTCGTCGAGCGAGGGCGGGCTCAGCTCCGCGAGGTTCTCCGCCATGGTCTTCCCGGTCACCGTGAGGCAGTCGCCGTGGAGCAGGCCCGCGTCCAGGAGCGCCTTCATCACGACCGGGATCCCGCCGATCCTGTCGACGTCGTTCATGACGTACTTGCCGTACGGCTTGAGGTCGGCAAGGTGGGGGACCTTGTCTCCGATCCGGGTGAAGTCGTCAAGAGTCAGCTCGACCTCAGCCTCGTTGGCGATGGCCAACAGGTGCAGCACGGCGTTGGTGGAGCCGCCGAGGGCCATCACGACGGCGATGGCGTTCTCGAAGGCCTCCTTGGTCATGATCTGGCGCGCGGTGATGCCCTTCCGCAGCAGCCCGACCACCGCCTCGCCCGAGCGGTGGGCGAAGCCGTCGCGACGCCGGTCCACCGCGGGGGGAGCGGCCGAGCCGGGCAACGACATGCCGATCGCCTCGGCGACAGCAGCCATCGTGTTGGCGGTGTACATGCCCCCGCAGGCGCCCTCACCGGGACAGATCGCCTTCTCGACGCGGGTGACCTCGTCGCGGCTCATCTTCCCCGCAAGGCAGGCCCCGACGGCTTCGAAGGCGTCGATGATCGTGACATCGCGACCGTCGAGCTGCCCGGGCATGATCGAGCCGGCGTAGAGGAAGACCGAGGCGAGATCGAGCCGGGCAGCCGCCATCAACATGCCGGGCAACGACTTGTCGCAGCCCGCGAGCAGCACGGAGGCGTCGAGCCGCTCGGCGCTCATCACGGTCTCGACCGAGTCGGCGATGATCTCGCGCGACACCAGCGAGAAGTGCATGCCCTCGTGGCCCATCGAGATCCCGTCGGAGACGGAGATGGTGCCGAACTCCAGCGGATAGCCGCCGGCCGCGTGGACGCCGTTCTTCACCGCCTTGGCGAGCCGGTCGAGGGACAGGTTGCACGGGGTGATCTCGTTCCACGACGACGCGACGCCGATCTGCGGCTTGGCGAAGTCGTCGTCTCCCATGCCGACGGCCCGCAACATGCCTCGGGCAGCGGTGGCCTCCAGGCCGTCGGTGACGGCGCGCGACCTGGGTTTGATGTCAGGTGTGTCGGGGCTGAGTGGGTTCACAGGTACGAGGCTAACCGTGTGGTGACCTCGACGAGGTCAAGCGAGCCGGGCTGTCTCGTCCTGCTCTCGAGTCACGTGTCCAGGCCGGTCGGCAGCGACTCGACGTACTCCTCGTTCGGCCCGAAGTCCGGGTCCGGGTGCACCTCGACGTGGGTCGGCGCGGCGGTGAGGTCGAGGACGGCGATCTGGTTGGCACCGGCCCGCCACAGGGGAGCGGGGGCGTAGAGGCGTCGCTGGGGGCCGCGACCCCACAAGCGGCCGAGCAGGGTGCCGTTGAGCCAGACGTACCGGTCGCCGTCGCCGGGGACGGCGAGCCAGCCGTCGGCGGGGGACTCGACCTCGAAGGTGGCACGGGGGAGACGGTCGAGGTCGTCCCAGCGGTCGAGGGGAGCGGGGTGGTGGTCCCAGCCGTGGACGAGCCGGCGGTCGACCTGGACGCCGCCGAGGATCCCCTTGTGCTCGCCGAGCAGCGGGCCGTAGTTGATCCGGCCGAGCGCCTCCACGACCAGGGTCAGCTCGGCGACCCGGCCGAGGCCTGAAAGGATGAGCACCGCAGGCTCGGCGTCGTCGCGCTCGAGCATGCCGAGCGGGTGCCCGTCGAGGAAGACGTACGCCCGGTCGTGCAGCCCGCGCACGGTGAGATGGAGGTCGTGGCCGGGGAGCGTGACCGAGGACCGGTACGTCACCAGGCCGGTGTCGATACCGAGCTCCTCGAAGCTCAGCGGTTGCGCAGCGCGGGTCGCCGGCGCGCCCGTCACCAAGGACAGCAGGTCCACGCCGGGTGACACCGGCGCGGAGGCAGACGCGTGACGCGGAGGCGTTGGCGGCAGCGCGGGCAGCTCGTCGACGGTGCGCCCGGTGGCCGGCGCCAGGATCTCGCGGTAGAGCCCGAACTTCTCCGAGACCCGGCCGTCCTCGCCGATCGGGGCGTCGGAGTCGTAACTGGTGACGGTGGGCTGGATGCGGCGGCCGTCGTGATTGGCGCCGGCCCAGAGCCCGAAGTTGGTGCCGCCGTGGGCCATGTAGACGCTGGCCGAGCCACCGAGGTCGATGATCTCGCGCAGCGTCCCGGCGGCGCTGGCGGGGGAGCGTACGTGGTGGTTCTCGCCCCAGTGGTCGAACCAGCCGTTCCAGAACTCTGCGCACAGGAACGGCTCGCCGGGCCGCCGCGACCGCAGCATCGCGTGGGCCTCCGTGGCGCGACTGCCGAAGGTCGCCGCGGCGAGGGTGCCCTCGACCATGCCGGTGTCGAGCATGACCTCGGTCGGGCCGTCAGCGGTGTAGAGCAGCTCGGTGACGCCGCGGTCGAGGAGCGCCTGCCGGAGCCAGGTCAGATGCGCGGCGTCGTCGCCGTAGGAGCCGTACTCGTTCTCCACCTGCACCGCCACGACCGGCCCGCCGTGGGCCGCCTGCAGCGGAACCAGGTGGGGGAGCAGGACGTCGAGCCAGCGCGAGACCGCGTCCTGGTAGACCGGGTCGGTGCTGCGCGGTGCCCGGGTGCGCGCGGTCAGCCACGACGGCAGCCCGCCGTTGGTCCACTCGGCGCAGATGTAGGGGCCGGGGCGGACGATCACGTCGAGCCCGAGATCGCCGGCGATGGTGACGAAGCGGGCCAGGTCGCGAGGCCCGGTGAAGCCCGCCGATCCCTCGTCGGGCTCGTGGAAGTTCCAGGCGACGTAGGTGTCGACGGTGTTGAACCCCGTGGCCGCGACCCGGCGCAGCCGGTCCTCCCACAGGTCCGGGTGGATGCGGAAGTAGTGGATTGATCCGGACGCGATCCGGTGGGGGACGCCGTGCTTCAGGAACTCGCCGTCGCGCCAGGTCAAGGTGGGGCTCACCCGACCGAGGTTATGACAACTTTTGCTCAGAACGTAGCCAATTCGCGCAAAACTCTGCATGATGGACGGACCTCGTCAGGCCCACCCCCACCATCGGGAGTCACGATGCCGAAGCGTTTCCCCACCGCCCTCCTCGCGTCCGTGACGGCCTTCGCCGGCGTGGTCGCCATCGCCCCGGAAAGCCATGCCGCCCCCGTGGGCGGGTTCACGTTGACCTCGCCCGTGCTGAGCGTCCAGGTGGCCGAGGACTTCCCGGCCGTCCTCGGCTACCTGCACACCGCCGGCGGTGAGATCGGCGGCGCGGCGGCCACGCCGACCGCCGTACGGATCAACGGCACGGCGCACACCGCGACCGTGGTCGGCACCCAGGTCGACGCCGACACCGCGACCTACCGGCTGACCTTCGCCGACCTACCCGGCGTCGAGCTCGACGCGAAGCTCGAGGTGGCCGGTGACGTCGTCACCTTCGCCGTCACCGAGGTCACCGACACCGCCGAGCACCAGGTCGGCACCCTCGACATCCCCGGACACGATCTCCTCTCGGTCAGCTCGGACCAGGCCGGCGCGACGGTGAGCACCGCCGTCGTGAGCGCCGACCGCACCAAGAACGGCGACACCCACACCGAGGTGACCGCGGACCTGGCCACGACCGAGAAGCCGGTCGGGTCGGCGTACGCCATCGTCGACACCGACCAGCTGGCCGCCGCCATCGAGACCAACTCGGTCTACGACCAGAGCGGCGGGGACGCGACCAACGAGCGCGGCCGGATCTGGCGCAGCGTGAGTGCCACCGACGACGGCCGCCGGGTCGGGCTGTGGAGCGGCCAGTGGACCTACCGCGCGGCCGGCTCGCCCTACACGGAGGATCTTCCGTGGGCGAAGGTCACCGTCACTCCTGACGCCAACGGCGACGAACGGGTCGACTGGCAGGACGGCGCGATCGCGCTGCGCGACATCCAGCGGCCGGTGAACGGCGCGGACGAGACGCCCGAGCGGGTGGTCACCCACATCCCGTTCAACTTCGCCAGCCAGGCGACGCATCCGTTCCTGCGTACGCTCGACGACGTCAAGCGGGTCTCGCTGGCCACCGACGGGCTTGGTCAGCTGGCGGTCCTGAAGGGCTACGGCTCCGAGGGCCACGACTCCGCGCACCCCGACTACGGCGGCAACTACAACACCCGGGCCGGTGGGCTCGAGGACCTCAACACACTGGCCCGTGAGGGCGAGAAGTGGGGCGCCGACTTCGGCGTCCACGTCAACGCGACCGAGGCCTATCCCGAGGCCAAGACGTTCGACGAGACCCTGGTCGAGGAGAGCAAGCCTGGCTGGGACTGGATCGACCAGTCCTACTACATCGACCAGCGCACCGACCTGGCGACGAAGAACATCGTCGACCGCTTCGCGCAGCTGCGCCGCGAGACGCACCAGAACCTCGACTTCCTCTACATCGACGTCTACTACTCCTACGGCTGGCTGCAGGAACGGCTCGCCCAGGAGCTGCGCGGGCAGGGCTGGAACATCGGCACCGAGTGGTCCTACCACTTCGAGGAGGACGCGCTCTGGTCCCACTGGGCGAACGACGAGTCCTACGGCGGGTCCACCAACAAGGGCCTGAACAGCCAGCTGATCCGGTTCGTACGCAACGGGCAGAAGGACACCTGGAACCCTCACAAGCTGCTCGGGCACACCGAGATCGTCGAGTTCGAGGGGTGGACCGGCGAGAACGACGTCGACGCCTTCTACGACAACATCTGGCGGACGAACCTGCCCACGAAGTATCTGCAGCGCAACCCGATCCTGCGCTGGAGCCCGGACGAGATCGTCCAGGACGGTGGCGTCCGGGTGGTCAACACCGGGACGACCGAGGCGACCCGGAAGGTCTACCAGGACGGCGATCTCGTCCTCGACGGCGACGCCTACCTGCTCCCGTGGCAGGACGACTCGAAGCTCTACCACCACAACACCGACGGCGGCCGGACCACCTGGAGCCTGACCGACGCGTGGAGCGGGAGCAGCCGGCTCAACGTCTACGAGCTCACCGAGCAGGGCCGGGTCGCGGCCGGCAGCGTGCCGGTCCGTTCCGGGAAGGTCACGCTCGATGCGAAGCCCGGAACCGCGTACGTCCTGACCAAGGCTCCCGCTGGCTCGCCCGCGCCGCAGTGGGGTCAGGGCAGCCACATCGCCGACCCCGGCTTCAACGCCGGCAACCTCGACGCGTGGCACCCGAGCGGCCCGGCCGCGACGGGACGCACCTCGACCGGGCAGCAGGTCGCCGTCCTCGGCGCCGGCGGGAAGGCCGCGATCAGCCAGCGACTGACCGGCCTGCGCAGCGGCCGCAACGCGCTGGGCGTCTGGGTCGAGGTCGAGCCCGGCCGGAGCCGGGCCACCACCGTCGCCGTCACCTCGGGCGGGAAGACCTACACCAACCGCGTCGAGCGCTCGACCGCGAAGAACCTGGTCGCCGCCGACGAGCTGCACAGCACCTACTTCCAGCGGGTCGAGGTGCCCTTCGACGCCGCCGGCGACGGCACCGCGACCGTCAAGATCTCCGCGGAGGCGGGCTCGGGTCGCGTCCGCCTGGATGACGTACGCGTCGTCGCGATCGACCGCGACCTGCCGGCCGCGCCGGGGGCGAAGGTCATCGTCGAGGAGGACTTCGAGGAGGTCGTCCAGGGCTGGTCGCCGTTCGTCAAGGGCACCTCGGGCGGCGTCACCGACCCGCGCACCCACCTGGCCGAGCGGCACGAGCCGTACACGCAGAGCGGCTGGAACGGGAAGGTCACCGACGACGTGATCAGCGGCGACTGGTCGCTCAAGTCGCACGCCGAGAACGGCGGCCTCGTCTACCGCACCGTCCCGCAGACCGTACGTCTCGAGCCCGGCCACCGCTACCGGGTCTCCTTCGACCACCAGACCGAGCGGGCCGACGACTACGAGTGGGTGACCGGCTACGACTCGGTCGCGAGCGGTGAGCCGCGCTCGGTCGAAGTCGCTGCCCGCCCGATCGGCAGGCAGGTGGAGACGGCCCGGTTCAGCGAGGAGTTCGTGGCCGGTGGCTGCGGTGACTACTGGGTCGGCCTGCGGACCGTGGACGACAACGGAGCCAACGGTGACATCAGCATCGACGACTTCACCGTCGAGGACCTCGGTGCGGCTGCCGACCTGCCCGCCTGCGCCACTCTCGCCGTCGACGCCGGCGACGAGAAGCTGCTCCCGGGCGCGACCGCCGAGGTCACCACCACGCTGACCAGCGACGAAGCGTCGGCGACCGGCGCCGGGTCGATCGGCCTCGACGTCCCCGACGGCTGGACGGCGGAGGCCACCACGCCGGCCGAGTTCGACTCGCTCGCTCCGGGCGAGAGCCACGCTGTGACCTGGAAGGTCACACCGCCGGCCGACGCGGCCGAGTCGAGCTATCCGCTCGACGCAGCCGCGACGTACGACATCGGGGGTGCGACGCGCACGGTGACCCGGTCGGCCACGGTGCAGACCGCGCCGCCCCCGCCGACCGCGGACACCTACGCCAGCGACCTCGGCTGGATCTCGGCCACCAACGGCTGGGGGCCGGTCGAGCGCGACACCAGCGTGGGGGAGAACGCCGCCGGCGACGGCGGTCCGATCACGCTGGCCGGCAAGGTCTACGCCAAGGGGCTGGGCGCGCACGCGGTCTCGAAGGTCCGTTACTACCTGGCCGGCAACTGCACCGGCTTCACCGCTGACGTGGGGGTGGACGACGTGCAGACCTCCCGGGGGTCGGTCAGGTTCTCCGTCGTCGCTGACGGGCAGACGGTCGCCGAGACCGGCACCCTCGGGCCGGCCAGCGCGACCGCGACCATCACCGCCGACCTCACCGGTGCCGACTTCGTCGACCTGGTGGTGGGCGATGCCGGTGACGGGAACGGCAACGACCACGCCGACTGGGCCGACGCGATGTTCCACTGCGGCTCCTGAGGCGCCGGAACTGCGTAGGCTGTCCGGGACCCAGGAAGGGGGCCCATGAGGCAACAGCGACTCAACCAGCTGCTCGAGCTGATCAGCGAGCACGGGCACGTCTCGATCGCAGAGGTGGAGAGCGCCCTCGGTGTCTCGGCGGCGACCGCCCGCCGCGACATCGGGCACCTCGCCGACCAGCGGCTGGTCACCCGGACACACGGCGGCGCCACGGCGCTCGGCTCGGCCTACGAGCTGCCCTTGCAGTACAAGATCGGCCGCCAGGCCGAGGCCAAGCGGGCGATCGCGGCCGCGGTCGCCGACCTGCTCGTGCCGGGCGAGACCGTGGCGCTCAACGGCGGGACGACGACCAGCGAGGTGGCCCGCTCGATCGGACGCCACCCCGACCTGGCCGAGGACGACAGCATCACGGTCGTCACCAACGCGCTCAACATCGCCTACGAGCTCTCGATCCGGCCCAACGTCAACATCGTGGTGACCGGCGGGGCCGCCCGCACCCAGTCCTACGAGCTGGTCGGCCCGCTGAGCGAGGGCGTGCTGTCGAAGATCCACATCGACACCGCGATCCTCGGCGTCGACGGCATCAGCACACGTGCCGGGCTCACCACGATCCACCCGGCCGAGGCCCAGATCAGTGCCGACTTCATCGCGGCCGCGCAGCGCACCATCGTCGTGGCCGACAGCACGAAGCTCGAGCACCCGACGTTCGCGCGCATCCGCGACCTCGACTGCGTCTCCATGCTCGTCACCGACCGTGCGGTGCCCGAGCCGCTCGCGAAGGCGCTGGCCGAGCACGGGACGGAGATCGTGATCGCGACTGAGCGAAAATGATCACTTGGGCACTGATGTTGACATAAACGATCACGCCGTTGGATGATTCAGACATGACCGCATCCGCACCGACGACGCATCTCGCTGCCGAGATAGCGACCCAGCCCGCCAACTGGATGGCCGCCAGGAGCACCGCCGAACACTTCGCCGACGCCCTGCCGCAGCCGGGGGAGAAGGTCGCGGTCGTCGGCTGCGGCACCTCGCTCTACATGGCCCAGGCCTACGCCGCGCTCCGGGAGGAGCAGGGCCAGGGTGTCACCGACGCCTGGACGCCGACCGAGGCTCGGATCGACCGGGGCTACGACCGGCTGCTCGCCATCACGCGGTCCGGGACCACGACCGAGGTCATCGACCTGCTCACCCGTGTCGAGGGCACGATCCCGGCATCGGTGATCTCCTCCTCGCCCGGCACCCCGGCGCTCGAGCTGGCGGAGCCGATCCTGATGCCCGAGGTGGACGAGAAGTCGGTGGTCCAGACCCGCTTCGCGACCACCGCGCTCGCCATGCTGCGATGGCATCTCGGCCACGACTTGGGCCTGGCTGCCGAGCAGGCCCAGCGGATCATCGACGCCGGTGTCAGCGGGTTCGGTCCGGCGCTGACTGCCGACCAGCTCACCTTCGTCGGCCGCGGCTGGACCAACGGCGTGGCCCAGGAGGCGGCCCTCAAGCTGCGGGAGTCCGCGCAGCTGTGGACCGAGTCCTACCCGATGATGGAATACCGTCACGGTCCGCTCTCGATCAGCGCTCCCGGCCGGGTCGTGTGGGCCTTCGGCGACCTGGTGCCCGGGTTCGCCGAGGACGTCGCGGTCACCGGCGCGGACCTGATCCACGACGAGGTCGACCCGCTCGCCGAGCTGGTGCGCGTGCACCTGCTCTGCGTCGAGCGGGCCCGGCGAGCCGGGCTCGATCCCGACGCGCCGCGCAACCTCACGCGCTCGATCATCCTCAGCCCGGCTGCTCCTCCGCCCGCGTGATGCGACCTCTCGCCCTCGCGTTCGACGTCGGCGGCACCTCGGTGCGCGGAGCGGTGGTCGGCGCCGCTGACGTGGTGCTCGCCGAGTCGCGGGTGGCCACCCGGATCGGTCCGGCGGTGCTCGATGACATCGCGCGGTTGGGTGAAGGACTCCTCGCCGGCCTGAGTCCCGCGGCTCGGGCAGAGGTCGCCGCGGTCGGGGTCGCCTTCCCCGGGCTCGTCGACACCGAGGCCGGCATCTCCCGCAGGGCGGTCAACCTCGGTCTCGTCGACACTCTCGTGGCGGCCCCGCTCTCCGAGCACCTGGGCCTTCCGGTCACGGTGGCGCACGATACGGCCGCTGCCGCCGGTGCGATCTGGGACGACGCCGGCTCGCCGGCCTCCGCGTTCGTGGCCGTCCTCGGGACGGGTGTCGCTGCGGTGACGTACGTCGAGGGTCGGGCGATCCTCGGCGTCTCCGGACAGGCCGGTGAGATCGGCCACCTGGTCGTCGACCCGGCCGGGCCGCGGTGCGGCTGCGGACTGCGCGGCTGCGTGGAGGCGTACGCGGGTGCGCGCGCGATGCTGGAGAGGTACGCGTCGCTGGGCGGCGACACCAAGGTCTCCGGCGTCGCCGAGCTGGTCGCGCGGGCCGAGTACGACCGCCTCGCTGCCGAGGTCTGGTCCGAGGCGGTCACCGCCCTCGCCGACGGCTTCCTCGCCGTCGGTGCCCTGCTCGCGCCCGCCGAGATCATCCTGGGCGGTGGTGTCGCCGAGGCCAGGAGAGCGCTGCTCGACCCGCTGCAGGTCCGGATGCGGGAGCGGGCCGGCGTGACGGCCGTCCCGCCCGTGCGCCTCTCCGCCCTCGGCGGCCGCGCCGGCCTGATCGGTGCCGCCAGGCTGGCCCTGGCCGCGGTGAGGACGAACCCATGATCATCACCGTCACGCTCAACCCGGCGATCGACGTGACCTACCGGCTGCCCCGGTTGACCGTCGGCGAGGTCCACCGGATCGCCGACGTCACCACCCGGCTCGGCGGGAAGGGCGTCAACCTCGCCCGGGTGCTGCATCAGCTGGGGGAGCCGACGCACGCCGTCGGTCTCGCCGACGAGGCCTTCGCCCAAGCCCTCGCGGGGGAGCTGCCCTCCACCTTCCTGCCCGAGCTCGAAGAGGTACGCCGCACCGTGGTCGTCGCCGCCACCGAGTCGACGACCTCGCTGTGGGAGCCGGGCAGGCAGGCCGCGTCCGGCGCCGACCTGCGGCTGCTCGACCTCCTCGGGGACTGGGTCGTGGACGCGACGGCTCTCACCGTCTCCGGCAGCCTGGCGCCCGGCGTGCCCGTCGACCTTCCGGCGCGGATCGCGCGCCTCGCCGCTGCCGCCGGCGTCCCGGTGCTCCTCGATCTCGACGACGTGGCCCTCGCGGCCGCCGTCGGAACCGGCGCTGTCCTGACGCCCAACGAGGACGAGGCCGCACGCCTTCTCGGGCACAGTCCGGACGATCCTTTCGTCGCGGTGAAAGAGCTCGCCACCCGCCACGGGGGACCGGTCGTGCTGACCCGGGGACGCCTCGGGCTGATCGCCTGTGCCGACGGCGACTGCTGGGAGGTGAGCCCGCCCGCCGGGGTCGCCGGGAACCCGACCGGCGCCGGCGACGCCACTGCCGCGGGGATCGCCCGCGGCCTCGCCCACGCGAGGCCGTGGCCGGAGATCCTCCGCGATGCCGCCGCGCTGGGTGCCGCCGCGGTGGCCACGCCGGTCGCGGGCGAGATCGACACCGAGACGTACGCCTCGGTCCTGGCGGGCGTCAGGGTCGAACGGATCGACGAGGAGCCCTGAGATGCCCCTGGTACCGATGTCGCTGCTGCTCGACAACGCCCGCGGGACCGGAGGCGGGCTGGGTGCGATGAACGTCATCCAGCTCGAGCTGGCCGAGGCGATCGTGGCCGGCGCCGAGCAGGCCGGGCGCCCGGTCGTCCTCCAGATCTCCGAGAACACCGCCGACTACCGCGGCGGCCTCGCGCCGCTTCTGGGCGCCACCCTCGCGATCGCCGAGCGCGCGACCGTGCCGGTGTGCGTGCATCTCGACCACGCGACCCGGGTCGAGCTCGTCGAGGAGGCTGTCGAGCTGGGCTGTCCCTCGGTGATGTTCGACGCCTCCAAGCTCGACTACGACTCGAACGTCGCAGCCACGGCCAAGATCGCGGCCTGGTGCCACGAGCGCGGTGTCTCCGTCGAGTCCGAGCTCGGCGAGGTGGGCGGCAAGGACGGGGTGCACGCGCCAGGGGTGCGCACCCGGCCGGACGAGGCCGCGGCGTACGTCGAGGCCACCGGTGTCGATGCGCTCGCGGTCGCGGTCGGCTCCTCGCACGCGATGACGACGCGCACGGCCTCGCTCGACAACGAGCTCATCGCTCGCCTCGCCGACGCCGTCGATGTGCCGCTCGTGCTGCACGGATCCTCCGGGGTCCCCGACGAGGGCATCGTCGCGGCCGTCGTCGCGGGGATGACCAAGGTCAACATCGCGACCCATCTCAACGCGACGTTCACTCGCGCGGTGCGGGCGGTGCTGATGGACGAGACGAAGGTCGACCCGCGCAAGTACCTCGGCGCTGGTCGCGATGCGGTCGCAGGCGAAGCCGCGCGACTGCTCGCGCTGATCGGTGGACCGAAGGTGGACCGGGCTGTGTGACCTACGTTACAGTCGCCCTCGACTTCGATTGATTCTGACTAATTAGGGCGTGATGCGATCATGTTCAATCAATCACTCAGACGGTCTCTGGTCGCGGGAGTCGCGTTGGCGGCGGGCCTGGTCGCGCTCAGCCCGGTGGGCTCGGTGGCGGCCGAGGCGACCGGCGAGCTCGGCGACGTCACCGGCTTCGAGCGCGACGGCGACAGCTACACCTTCGAGTCCGGCGAGGCCGCCCTGCGCGTGACCTTCGAGGACGCCGACATGGTGCGCGTACGCCTCGCCCCCGACGGCGAGTTCGACGACCCGGCCAACGAGGACCCCACCGACCCCGACGCTCCCGACGCCGACATCGTCGTCAAGCGCGACTACCCCGGCGGGCAGTCGCAGGTGAAGGAGACCGACGCGGCGTACGTCATCAGCACCGGCGAAGCCGTGCTCACGGTGACCAAGCGGCCGATCACCCTGCGCCTCACCGACCCGAGCGGGCGCGTGCTGATGGCGGAGTCCTCCCCGCTGACCTGGGACGACGACGGCACGGCGCAGCACCTGGAGCGCGGCGCCGAGGAGCAGTTCTTCGGCGGCGGCATGCAGAACGGCCGGTTCAGCCACCGCGGCGAGACGATCAAGATCTCGCGCGACTTCAACTGGAACGACGGCGGCAACCCCAACGCGGTGCCGTTCTACGTCTCCTCCCGCGGCTACGGGGTGCTGCGCAACACCTTCGCGCCCGGCAGCTACGACTTCGGCGCGCCGACCACGACGACCCACGACGAGCAGCGCTTCGACGCCTACTACTTCGTCGGTGACGCCGAGCGAGTCATCGACTCCTACACCGAGCTGACCGGCCGGCCGGTCGCGGTCCCGATGTACGCCCTCGAGGTCGGCGACGCCGACTGCTACCTGCACAACGCCAACCGCGGCGAGCGCGAGACCCTGCGCGACTCGAAGGCGATCGCCGACGGCTACGCCGAGCACGACCTGCCGCTCGGCTGGATGCTGGTCAACGACGGCTACGGCTGCGGCTACGAGGACCTGGCCGAGACCGGCGACATGCTGGGCGGCCACGGCGCCGAGCTGGGCCTGTGGACCGAGGACGACCTCACCGAGCAGGAGAGCGAGGTCCAGGCCGGTGTACGCGTCCGCAAGACCGACGTCGCGTGGGTCGGCCCGGGCTACCGCTTCGCGCTCGACGCCTGCGAGCAGGCCCGCGACGGCATCGAGTCCAACAGCGCCGACCGCGCCACCGTCCTCACCGTCGAGGGCTGGGCCGGCACCCAGCGCTGCGCCGCGGTGTGGAGCGGCGACCAGTCCGGGAGCTGGGACTACATCCGCTGGCAGATCCCGACGTACGCCGGTTCCACCATGTCCGGCCAGCACCTCGCCACCGGCGACGTCGACGGCATCTTCGGCGGCAGCGCGGAGACGTACGTCCGCGACATGCAGTGGAAGATGTTCCTGCCGATGACCTACCTGATGAGCGGGTGGGCCGCCTCCGACAAGCAGCCGTGGCGCTACGGCGAGCCCTACACCTCGATCAACCGGAAGTACCTGAGCCTGCACGAGCGGCTGCTGCCCTACTTCTACACCCACACCATGCGGGCGAACCGCAACGGTGTCGGCGCGGTCAAGCCGCTCTACCTCAACTACCCCGACGACCCGAAGACCTGGGGCGACGCGGTGAAGTACGAGTTCCTCGCCGGCGACGACTTCCTGGTCGCCCCGGTCTACGAGGACGCCTCGACCCGCGACGGGATCTACCTCCCCGAGGGCACCTGGGTCGACTACTGGAGCGGCCGGGTCCACCAGGGGCCGACCACGATCGACGGCTACAAGGCTCCGCTGGACACGCTGCCGCTGTTCGTACGCGCCGGGGCGGTCGTGCCGCAGTTCCCCGAGGGCACGCTCGACTGGCAGCAGGGCAAGAAGTCGGGCCGCCTCGACCTGGACGTCTACCCGCAGGGTTCCTCGTCGTTCGTGAACTACGAGGACGACGGGCGCAGCCAGGCGCACGCCTCCGGCGAGTCCGCCACCCAGGAGTTCGAGGTCGACGCCCCCGAGCAGGGCCGCGGCCGTGTCGAGGTGCGGCTGGGGGAGGTCGACGGCTCCTATGCAGGCAAGCCCGCCTCGCGCGAGTACGGCCTCACTGTGCATGCCGATGCCGAGCCCGGAAGCGTGGAGCTGGACGGTGAGGAGCTGCCGCAGCGGGGCTCCGCCGCCGAGCTCGAGGGCGCCGCGACCGGGTGGTTCCACGACTCCGCGACGGGCATCACGTCGGTGAAGACGGGGAAGCTGTCCACGTCCGCGGCGGCCGTGGTCGCGCTCAACGGCTCCTCGGCCGTCGGCGGCAGCCACCCGGGCGACCGCAACGTGGGCCTGGACGCCGCCACCGCCGCGATCGCGGTCGCCGGTGAGGAGGCGGAGGTCAGCGCCACCTTCACCAACGAGACCGACTCCCGCGTACAGCTCGAGTCGATCACGGCCACCGCGCCCGAGGGCTGGGACGTACGTCCGGCTGCCGGGGTCTCCGGTGGGCTCGCTCCGGGAGCCTCCCGCACCGCGACCTTCGGCGTCACGCCGCCGGCGGACGCCGAACCCGGGCGCGTCCGGATCGAGGTGAACGCGACGTACGTGACCCACGACCGGACGTACACGGTGACCGACTCGGCGACGACCACCGTCGCCCACCCGGACCTCGCGTCGGCGTTCAACAATGTCGGCGTGACCAAGGCCGAGGACCCGGCGCCGGGAGACATCGACGGCGGGGGCAGCAGCTTCCTGGCCGGCAAGCTCGCCGAGAAGGGAGTCACGCCAGGGGCGACGGTGAGCGCGAGCGGCTTCGACTTCACCTGGCCGGACTCGGTGCCGGGCACGAAGGACAACGTCGCCTCCGGCGGCGAGACCATCCGGATCAGCGGCAAGGGCAACGCGCTGGCGTTCCTGGGGACCGGCACCAGCCTGTCGGCATCGGGGAAGGCCACGGTGCACTACGCCGACGGCACCTCCTCGACGGGGACGCTGGGCTTCCCCAACTGGTGCTGTGCGGCGACCGACAGCTACGGCGCCAAGGTGGCCGTCACCACGCTGGGCAAGAACACGCCGAGCGGCCCGGCCTACCCGACCGTCTCCTACCGGCTGTTCACCAAGACGCTGCGTACCGACCCGGCCAAGGAGATCGCGGCGGTCACCCTGCCCGCCAACGCGGCGGTGCACGTCTTCGCGATGACGGTCGGTGACGAGGAGGTCGTGCCGCCGGCGCTGGCGGACGGCCAGTACTCGCTCGGCAACGCCGCCTCCGGGCTCGCGCTCGACGCCGCCACGGGATCGAGCAACGGTCAGCTGACCACCTCGGCGGTCGGGGCGGCGGCGTCGCAGAAGTGGGTGGTCACCCGGAACGAGGACGACGGGAGCTACCAGCTGAAGAACGCCGGCACCGGTCTGTGCGCCGACGTCGCCTACAGCTCGAAGACGAGCGGCGACCCGGTCGTGGAGTACACCTGCACGGGCACGCCCAACCAACGCTGGGTCATCGTGACTGACGGTCCGGCCCTGAAGATCTCCGCCAAGCACAGCGGCCTCAGCCTCGCGGCCGGCGCCGACGGACTGGTGATCCAGCAGACCGACGCCGCGGCCGGCTCGCAGCGCTGGCGCGCCACTGCGAACTAGGCCGGTGGCGGGCGACCCGGTCGCACTGCTTACATGACCCTCGATGAGCGCCGCGCTGTGCGGTGACCGAGGAGGGGCGGTGAGCGGTGCGGCCGGGGAGTCGTGGTGAGGTCGTGCTGTGCGCCGTCCTGGTGCTGATCGCCCTGGGCTGGATCGTCACCGGGCTGCGTACCGATTCCGGTGAGGTGCACGAGGCGCCGGTCGTGCTGGTCGGTCCCGACGTCGTCACCGCGCCGCTCGTGAAGCAGGTCAACGCGGTACCCGGGCACCCGTTCACGGCCGGCGGGGTCGACGACCCCGCCGAGGCGGCGGATCTGCTGGAGCGCGGCGACGTCGTCGCGGCGCTCCATCTGGACCTGTCCGGGACGCGCGACGAGCTACGGATCGCGGCCGCCCACCGGCCCGAGCTCGCGCGGGAGATCCATGCCGAGGTCACGCGGATCGAGAAGACCCGCGGCCGGACGGTCGCGCTCGCCCCGACCGACGACCGGCACGAGGAGCGGTCGTGGGCCCCGGTCACCTTCTCCGCCGCGCTGGCCGGCTTTCTGCTGGTGTGCGTCGTCTCGCTCGTGTGGGGGCCGCTGGCACGTACGCTGCCCCGGCTCCTGGCCCGGCTGACCGCGCTCGCCACGCTGGCGGTGGGCGCAGGCATCTGGGGGTGGCTCCTCGCCGCGCCCGCACCGGCAGGGGAGCGGATGCTCGTCGCATCCGTCCTCGCCGCGACGGTGGTTGCCGCGGGCGCGCTGACCTTCGCCTGCGAGGTCGTCGGCGGGTTGCCGGGACTGCTGTTCGCGGCAGCGGTGATCGTCGCCGGCCCGGTGCCCCTCGTCCTCGCCGGCGACCTTCTGCTGCTCGCCGAACCGTGGGCGACCGGTTCCCGCTGGACCGTCACCGGGGCGGCCGAGTCGCTGCTGTGGGCCGTCGAGACCCGCACCGGCATCGCTCAACCGTTGGTGACGATCGTTGGTTCGGCCCTGCTCGGGCTGGTCGTGCTGGTGGCGACCCGATGGCTGGTCCGAGGTCTCCTCGCCCCCGAAGGAGAGTCTGTCTCGGTGAGCGGGTGGCGCAGGACCCTCGGCCTGGTCCTGGTCTCGGCCACCTGCCTGACGGTGCTGGCCACCGCGCTGACCTCCGCGCTGCGCGCCGAGACCGTGCCGCGACCGCTGCCCAGTCTCGCCTCGACGACCCAGTGCGTACCTTCGGGTCCCGTCGAGGACGTCGACGACCTCAACCGGATCACCAGGCTGCGCGCCGAACCGGCCCTGCAGGGAGGTGACGTGGGGGTCAGCGCCACCCTGGCGGACGGACGGAGCATCTGGATGTTCGGCGACACCCTGAGAGCCAAAGAGCTCCCCGGCGCCGGTTTCGTACGCAACTCGATGCTGCTCGTCGAGCCCGACTGCCTGCGCGTCGTCCTGCCGGAGTCCGGCGGCGCCATCATCCCCGACCGCGACGACGGCGTCGGCTACTGGCCGATGTCGGTGACCACCCTCGACAAGCCCGGCTACGCGCTCGTCGTCGTGGCGGCTCAGCGGGTGCGTGCGACCGGCTCGGGTGACGTTTTCGGCTTCGAGGCGCTCGGGCCCTCGATCGCGCAGTTCGTCGTCCCCGACGGTGGCGTCCCGCAGCTGATCGCCGTGACCGACGTCGGTGCCGACGACGCGGACACCCGCCGGCCGATGTGGGGAGCAGCGGCGGCGGTGTCGGGGGAGTGGCTCTACCTCTACGGCACCGCGCGCGAGCCCGACCCGGAGCTCGGCACCGGCTTCTCGCTCCACGTCGCCCGGGTCGAGCCGGACCACGTCGCTGACCCGGACCGCTGGACCTACTGGGACGGTGCCCGCTGGGGCCGCCGGCCGGGCGCCGCGAGCGAGCTGATCCCCGCCGCCGACGGCGTCTCCCAGACGCTGAGCGTCTTCGAACGCGACGGTCGCTGGTACGCGTTCAGCAAGAGCGGCGAGTTCCTGGGCGACGACCTGGTCTTCTGGACCTCGTCGTCACCGACGGGACCGTTCCGGGCGCAGCCCCCGGTCGGCACCCTGCCCTCCGGGGTGGCGCGTGGCGAGCTGCGCTACATGCCGCTGGCCCACCCCGACATCCTCGAGGAGCCGGGCTCGGTGATCGTGTCCTACAGCCGCAACAGCACCGACTTCGGCGCGGTGCTCCGCAACCCGCTCCTCTACCGGCCGAAGTTCATCCGGGTCGAACTCCCTCGCGGTTAGCGGAGCCGGCGCCGGCGGGCGAGACGCTCGGCGATCCCCCGGATGCCGGCGATCTGCTCCGGCACCGAGCGAACCTGGGGAGGGCTGTCCGAACCAGGTTCG
Organism: Nocardioides sp. NPDC057767; assembly: GCF_042798275.1. Taxonomy (NCBI): domain Bacteria; kingdom Bacillati; phylum Actinomycetota; class Actinomycetes; order Propionibacteriales; family Nocardioidaceae; genus Nocardioides; species Nocardioides sp. NPDC057767. Next base: position 52,384 of record NZ_JBHVKJ010000003.1, read on the forward strand.
GACAGCCCTCCCCAGGTTGATTGGTTCAGGCGTCAGCGGGCGAGCGTGTGGAGCAGGCCGGTGACGGCGGCCGCGGCGGCGTCGGGGTCCTGGGCGCGGATCGCGTCGAAGACGGCGATGTGCTCGTCGGCGATCTCGGCGGTCTCGTCGTCGAGGTGGATGGTCGCGCGCAGGGTGTCCTCGAAGCCTGCGTAGAGCTCGATGAGCAGTGGGTTGTGGGTCGCGGTGACCACGCCGAGATGGAACTCCGCGTCGGCCTCGGCGAAGGCCTCGGCGTCGCCGGCCTCGACCGCCGCGGCACGCCGGTCCATGACGGTGGTCAGAGCCCGCAGGTCGTCGTCGGAGCGCCGCTCGGCGGCCAGCGCCGCCGCCTGGGTCTCGATCGCGTGGCGGACCTCGAGGACGTGCCGCAGGTCGACGCGGCCGACCTGCCGCCGCATCATCGCCGCGACCTCGTTGGAAGAGGCGACGTACGTCCCGTCCCCACGCCGCACCTCCAGCACGCCGGTGTGGGCCAGCGCCCGCACCGCCTCGCGCACGGTGTTGCGGCTGACGCCGAGAGCCGCGGCGAGCTCGGGCTCCGGCGGGATGCGGGCGCCGACGGCCCACTCGCCGTCGGCGAGCAGCGCGCGCATGCCGTCGATCGCCTGGTCGACCAGGGAGCGAGGTGTGGTGGTGGAGAGCGGCACGATGCCGTCCTTTCATCCAATCATCCGATGTCTGGCATCCTAGGGGGCGTGACCTCCCGACTCCAGTCCCGCCCCGATGCTCCGCCGTCGAACCTGAGGTCGACGGTGTGGCTCCTGGTCGCGGTCCTGCTGGTGGCTGCGAACCTGCGCGGCGGCATCACCTCCCTCGGTGCGCTGCTCGACGGGCTCGACGGGCTCTCTGCCGGAACCAGGTCGTTCCTGACCTCTCTTCCCGTGCTGTGCTTCGCCGTCGTCGGTGCGACCGGGATGACCCTCGCGCGCCGGCTCGGTGTGCATCGGGGCATCGGGGTCGCGCTCGGCCTGCTGGTGGCCGGGCTGCTGGTCAGAGTGATCGGCGACCCCTGGCTGCTGCTGGCCGGCACCTTCGTCGCCTGCGCGGGCATCGCGCTCGCCAACGTGCTGCTGCCGGCCGTGGTCAAGGAGGGCTTCCCGAACCGGGTCGGCGCGGTCACCGGTGCCTACAGCGCGATCATGTCGTTGGGTGCGGCGATCGCGGCCGGGGTCACGGTGCCGATCGCCCAGGCGGCCGGAAGCTGGCGGGTCGGTCTCGGCGTCTGGGCACTGCTCGCCGCCCTGGCCCTGCTCGCCTGGGTGCCGCATCTGCGCGACCACGGCCACCGCCGCGGTGCCGCGACCCGGGTCTCGCTGTGGCGCGAGCCGGTGGCATGGGCCGTGACGATCCTCTTCGGCACCCAGTCGCTGTTCGCGTACGTCGTGATGAGCTGGCTGCCCAGCATCTACGCCGACGCCGGCTTCAGTCACGCGACGGCCGGGCTGCTGCTCGCGGTGAGCATCCTCGTCGGCGTACCGGTGTTCTTCCTGGCGCCCTCGCTCGCGATCCGGGCATCGTCGCAGGGCCACCTGGTCGCGGTCCTGACCGCGTTCCTCGCGATCGGGTTCGCCGGGCTCTGGATCGCCCCCGTCGCCGGCGCCTGGGTCTGGGCGGTGCTGATCGGCATCGGCGGTGCGGTCTTCCCGGTCGTCCTCACCCTGTTCAGCATCCGCACCGCGACCACCGCCGGCACCACTGCGCTCTCCTCGATGGGGCAGAGCATCGGCTACCTGCTCGCCGCCGGCGGCCCGTTCCTCGTCGGGCTGCTGCGCGAGTCCACCGGATCGTGGTCGGTCCCGATCGCGCTGCTGCTGGGCATCGCGGTGGTCCAGCTCGTCGCCGGGTACGTCGCCGGCCGCCCGGTCATCATCGGGGACCGCGCCGAGGACTGATCATCCGGCTCGCCGTGTCGCGAAATGACCGACACGGCGGTCCTCTACCGACGCGTACGTCGGCGAACCCGCGATACTGCTGGACATGACGACAACCGCGGAGCGGACGAATCGGGTCGGGCTTTCGGTGGTGGCGGCAGTGGTCGTCGCGGTGGCAGAGGCCCTGCGGCTGGTGCTTCTGAGCCAGCTCCAGTGGGAGCTCGGCTATCCCGAGATCTACGCGTTCCAGGGCGTGCTGTTCACGCTGGTCTACCTGACGTACGCAGCGGTGCTGGTCTGGCGCGGACGAACGGTCCTTCGTCGGATGACGGCGCCTCTCCTCCTGCTCGTGCCGTGGTTCTTCGACGCGTTCTGGCTGGTGGCGAACTTCCTCCAGTCACGTGGGGCGTTCGATCTGCCGCACGGTGAGTGGTGGCTGTGGATGATCCGGCTCCAGATGGTGGTCACGGTGCTCTGCCTCGTGGCCGCGTGGGGCATCGCGCGCCGCCAGGGCTTCCTGTGGCTGGCCGGGCTGATCGTCCCCGCAGTGCTGATGATGGTGTGGATCACCTGGTCGGGGAGGGTCTGGGAGTCGATGGTCGGCGACACGTTCGTGACCGACCTCTTCATGATGGTGTCGAGCGTGGCCATCCCGCTCGTCGGCTGCCTGGTCTGCTGGGGCGTCGAAGCACTGTCGCGCACCGCGCGGCCGGCCCAGGTCGCGACCGCCTGACTGCTACCTCGCAGCCGGCGGATTCTTTGCGTCCTTCGGCAAGTTCGGGTCGATCGGAGTGACCCGGACGCCGAGCGCGGAGTGGGCGTAGCTGGCCAGCTGCTGCTCGGCGCGCTCGAGGCTGAGCGAGGAGTTGTGGGCGAGCAGATGGAGGCCGAAGGCGTCCTCGAGGGCCACGAAGTTGCGCGCGATCGCCTCGGCCGAGTCGGTCAGCGAGAACGCGCCGGTCGCGCGGCCGACCTCGAGCACCGCGGTGTAGAGCGAGACCTCGCGGTCGAAGAGCAGCGTCATCAGGGTGGCGTGCATCGGGCTGCGGCTCGCGTTGACCGAGATCTCGTCGAGAACCTGGCTCAGCAGGAGGTCTTCACCGCGGGGAAGGCCTGAGTACATCAGGCGGCCGAGCTTCTCGGCGGGGGACAGATCGCCCTCGATGGCTGCCTGTCGCGACCAGTAGTAGCGGTCGGTCGCGGCCTGGTGAGCGGCCTCGATGAGGCCGTCGAGCTCGGGGTAGTAGTAGGCGATCAGGCGGGGCGAGATGCCGGCCTCGGCGGCGATGTTCTTCATCGTGGCGCCGGCCAACCCGTGAGCGGCGATCACGGTCAGCGTTGCCGCGGTCAGGTGTTCGCGCCGAGCGGCCTGGTCCTTGCGTCGAGCCATGCTCAACCGTAACGCGTATGTGAAATCTGTGGGCGGACGATTGACACCTGGTGTGGCGCGCCTCATATTTGCGGTGAAGCGCAAAGAAAGGACTTGCTTGTGCGTACCCACCAGGACTGGCGAGAGATTGCCACCGAGGTCCGCCCCCGGACGCGAGCGTTCGTCGGCGGCCGCTCCGTCGACACCGCGGAGGGCTCCTTCGAGAACCGGAACCCCGCGTCCGGGGCCCTGCTCGCCGAGGTCGCCGACGCCGGCGCCGCCGGGGTCGACGCCGCCGTGCGGGCGGCACGGACTGCGTACGAGGACGGGGGCTGGTCGCGCGCGGGAGTCGCCTTCCGGCGGGAGCGGATGCTCCGCTTCGCCGACCTCCTCGCCGCTCACGCCGCCGAGCTCGCGGTCCTGGACTCGCTCGACATGGGCAAGCGGGTGGTGGACGCCTACGACCTGGACCTGCCGTTCTCGGTGAACCTGTTCCGCTACTACGCCGAGGCCATCGACAAGATCAACGACGAGGTCGCGCCGACCCCGCCGGGCACGACCGCGCTGATCCGCCGAGTCCCGCTCGGTGTCGTCGGGGCGGTGGTCCCGTGGAACTACCCGGTCGACATGCTCGCCTGGAAGGTGGCTCCGGCGATGGCCGCCGGCAACAGCGTCGTCCTCAAGCCCGCCGAGCAGTCACCGTCATCGGCGCTGCGGATCGCCGAGCTCGCCGCCGAGGCCGGGATCCCCGACGGCATCCTCAACGTCGTCCCCGGCCTGGGCGAGACGACCGGCAAGGCGCTCGGCCTGCACCCCGACGTCGACGTGCTCGCCTTCACCGGCTCGACCGAGGTCGGGGCGTACTTCCTGCAGTACGCCGGCCGGTCGAACCTCAAGCAGGTCTGGCTCGAGTGCGGCGGCAAGAGCCCGCACGTCGTCTTCGCCGACGCCGAGGACCTCGCCGCCACCGCCAAGCAGACCGCCTTCGGCATCTGGTTCAACCAGGGCGCGGTCTGCTCGGCGCACTCCCGGGTGCTGGTCCAGCGCGAGGTCCACGAGGAGTTCGTCGCCCTCGTCGCGAAGGAGGCGGAGGCGTACGCCCCGGGCGACCCGCTCGACCCCGCCGCCGGGATGGGCGCGATCGTCTCGCCCGAGCAGACCGACCGGATCATGGAGTTCGTCGACGAGGCCAAGACGTCAGGCGCGCGCCTGGTCACCGGCGGCGAGCGGATCACGCGCGACGGCAGCGACTGCTACGTCCAGCCGACCGTCTTCGACGGCGTCGACCCGGCCTCCGCCCTCGCCCGCGAGGAGGTCTTCGGCCCGGTCCTGGCGGTCACCCCCTTCGACACCGAGGACGAGGCCGTCGCGCTCGCCAACGACACCGCGTACGGCCTGGCCGCCTCGGTCGCGACCGGCAGCCTGAGCCGCGCGCATCGGCTCGCCGAGCGGGTCCACGCCGGCACCGTGACCGTGAACGGCGTCGACGCCTTCAGCGCCTGGACCCCGTTCGGCGGGTTCAAGGGCTCCGGCTTCGGGCGCGACCTCTCGCTGCACGCCCTCGACAAGTACGTCGGTCTCAAGACCGTCTGGATCAACCACTGACCTGCCCGCCACGAACAGGGACATCAACCATGACGCAGACCAACCAGCCGACCGCGCTAGCGGCCGAGCAGCAGTCACATCTCCGCAAGACGCTACGACGCTTCGACATCGTCTTCCTGCTCATCGCCGCCGTCGTCGGCCTCGAGACCCTCGGGCAGGTCTCGCTCTACGGCGCCGAGGCGTTCACGTGGGCGCTCGTGCTCGCGGTGTTCTTCCTCGTGCCGTACGGCCTGATCTTCGCCGAGACCGGCGCGGCGTTCAGCGAGGAGGGCGGGGCCTACACCTGGGTCCGGGACGCCTTCGGCCGACCGGCCGCCGCGGTCGCGGCGATCCTCACCTGGATCACCCAGCCGGTGTGGGTCGGCGGCTCGATGGCCTTCCTCGCCGCCGAGACCGTCAGCACCTACATCACGCCGCTCGAGCACGGCTCGGTCGGTGACTACGTGTTCAAGATCGTCTTCATCTGGATCACCGTGGTCGCGGCGATCGCCAGCCTGGCCAAAGGCAAGTGGCTGCCGACCAGCGGCGCGATCCTCAAGGTCGGTCTGCTCGCCTTCTTCGTGCTGACCACCATCATCTACGCCGCCGAGAACGGTGTCGTCGACATCAGCGGCAGCGACTTCAGCCCGACCCTGCTCGGCCTGTTCGGCTCGGTCCCGATCCTGCTCTTCGCCTACCTCGGCTTCGAGTCCTCCAACAGCGCCGCCGGCGAGATGGAGAACCCGGCCCGCGACGTACCGGTCTCGATCTTCCGCTCCTGCGCGACCGCCGCGGTCTGCTATCTGGTGCCGATCTTCGCGATCCTGCTCGTCGTCCCCAGCGACGAGATCACCGGCATCGGCGGCCTCCTCGACGCGGTCGCCACCGTCTACTCCGTGTACGGAGCCGCGGCCGAGCCGCTGCTCACGCTGACCGCCGTGGTCTTCGTCTACATCCTGATGAGCCAGGGCGCCGCGTGGATGATCATCTCCGACCGGATGCAGGCGATGACCGCCGCCGACGGCTCCTTCTTCGGTGGCTTCTTCGGTCGCTTCCACGAGGGCCTCGGCACCCCGGTGCGGGTCAACATGCTCTCCGGCGTCGTGGCCACCGTCTTCCTGCTGGTCGCGATGCAGGTCACCGGCGACGGTGCCTCGATCTTCGGGGTCGTGCTCACCATCTCGATCTCGACCTTCCTGCTCAGCTACCTGCTGGTGATCCCGGCCGCCATCCGGCTGCGGACCCGCTACCCCGACCGCCCGCGCCCGTTCCGGGTGCCCGTCTCCGACCGCGCCTTCGCGCTGCTCGGCTGGGTGGCCTTCGCCTGGATCCTGCTCGGCTCCTGGGTCGCCGTCTTCCCCGGCACGCTCGAGCGGCTTTTCGGCGAGGCGTACCCGTTCGAGGAGATCTGGGGCGTGAGCCAGCTGACCTTCGAGGCCTTCACCCTCGGCACCCTCGGCTGCCTGCTGCTGCTGTGCGGCATCGGGTACGTCCGCGGTGCCCGCGTCCGCGCCGAGGTCGGCGCACCCGTTCCGTCCGTTCCCACCGAGGAGCCCACCCGATGACGAAGAGCCCCGTGGCTGCCCCGTACGACATCCTGTTCGAGCCCGTGAAGATCGGGCCGTTCACGACCAAGAACCGCTTCTACCAGGTGCCGCACTGCAACGGCATGGGCTACCGCGACCCCAGCGCCCAGGCGGCGATGCGCAAGATCAAGGCCGAGGGCGGCTGGTCGGTGGTGTGCACCGAGCAGGTCGAGATCCACGCGACCTCCGACATCGCACCGTTCATCGAGCTGCGGATCTGGGACGACCAGGACCTGCCCGCGCTCAAGCGGATCGCGGACGCGATCCACGAGGGCGGCGGCCTGGCCGGCATCGAGCTCGCCCACAACGGGATGAACGCGCCGAACCAGCTCAGCCGCGAGACCCCGCTCGGCCCCGCCCACCTGCCGGTCGCCCCGGACACCATCGCTCCGGTCCAGGCCCGCGCGATGTCGCTGCGGGACATCGAGGACCTGCGCCGCTGGCACCGCAACGCCGTACGCCGATCGCTCGAGGCCGGCTACGACGTCGTCTACGTCTACGGAGCCCACGGTTACGGTGCCCCGCACCACTTCCTCTCCCGGCGCTACAACAACCGCACGGATGCGTACGGCGGCTCGCTGGAGAACCGGATGCGGCTCCTCAAGGAGCTGCTGGAGGACACCATCGAGGAGGTCGCCGGGCGCGCGGCGGTGGCCTGCCGGATCACCGTCGAGGAGGAGATCGACGGCGGCATCACCCGCGAGGACATCGAGGGTGTGCTGCGCGAGCTCGGCGAGCTGCCGGACCTGTGGGACTTCGCCATGGGCAGCTGGGAGGGCGACTCGGTCACCTCCCGGTTCGCGCCGGAGGGCCGCCAGGAGGAGTTCGTCGCCGGGCTGAAGAAGCTGACCAGCAAGCCGGTGGTCGGCGTCGGCCGGTTCACGTCGCCCGACGCGATGGTGCGTCAGGTGAAGGCCGGCATCCTCGACCTGATCGGCGCCGCGCGCCCGTCGATCGCGGACCCGTTCCTGCCGAACAAGATCCGCGACGGCCGGCTCGACCTGATCCGCGAGTGCATCGGCTGCAACATCTGCGTCTCCGGCGACCTCACCATGTCGCCGATCCGCTGCACCCAGAACCCGAGCATGGGGGAGGAGTGGCGCCGCGGCTGGCACCCGGAGAAGATCCGGGCCAAGGAGAGCGACTCGCGCGTCCTGGTCGTCGGCGCCGGTCCTTCCGGGCTGGAGGCCGCCCGGGCCCTCGGCCTGCGGGGCTACGACGTCGTGCTGGCCGAGGCCGGTCGCGACCTCGGCGGCCGGGTGACGCAGGAGTCCGCGCTGCCGGGGCTGTCGGCCTGGGGTCGGGTCAAGGAGTACCGCGAGGCGGTCCTCGCCGACCTCCCCAACGTCGAGATCTACCGCGAGAGCCCGATGAGCGCCGCGGACATCGTCGAGTTCGGCTTCGAGCACGTCATCACCGCGACCGGCGCCACCTGGCGTACGGACGGCGTCGCCCGCTTCCACACGACCGCGATGCCGATCGACGAGGGCATGCAGGTGCTCGGGCCCGACGACCTCTTCACCGGCCGGCTTCCTTCGGGGAAGAAGGTGATCGTCTACGACGACGACCACTACTACCTGGGCGGCGTCGTCGCCGAGCTCCTCGCGCAGAAGGGTTACGACGTCTCGATCGTCACCACCGGCTCACAGGTGTCCTCGTGGACCAACAACACCTTCGAGATCAACCGGATCCAGCGGCGGCTGATCGAGAACGGCATCACCCGGGTGACCGACCATGCCGTGACGTCCGTGGGGGCCGGCGGTGTCCGGGTCCAGGACGTCTATGCGGGCATCGAGCGCGACCTCGACTGCGACGCCGTCGTCATGGTGACCGCCCGGCTCCCGCGCGAGGAGCTCTACCTCGACCTCCTCGCCCGCCGCGACGCCGGTGAGATCGCCTCCGTACGCGGCATCGGCGACTCCTGGGCGCCCGGCACCATCGCGGCTGCCGTGTGGTCCGGCCGGCGCGCGGCCGAGGAGTTCGACGCCGTCCTGCCGTCGAACGACGAGGTGCCGTTCCGGCGGGAGGTCACCCAGCTGGCGTGAGGTCGAGCTCGAGGATCCGGTGGTCCGAGACCTCCGGTTCCGCACGGACCCGGAAGCCCGCGACGGCTTCCGGGTCCGAGACGAGCAGGTAGCTCGCGTGCCGCACCGGCTTGGGGTAGGAGGACGTGCGGGTGTTGGCCGTGCCGACCAGGTCGCGCAGCCCGATCCCGCGCAGTACGTCGAAGGTGGCGCTGTCCGGCAGCAGGTTGAGGTCACCGGCCACGACCACGAGGTCGTCGGCCGCCCGGGTCGCCTCGACGAACGCGGCGAGCCGCTCGGCCTGCTCACGCCGCGCCGGGGTGTCGCCCTTGCCGGCCGGGTCGCGCAGGCCGTGCAGCTGCACGACACACACCTGCCTCCCGGCCGCGCGGTCGACGACCCGCAGCCCCTGGACCGCGCGGGGCCGGTCGGTGACGGTCCATTCGTCGTGGTCGACGAAGCCGCCGTGCACGAACGTGCTCGCCATGCCGATGACGGGCAGCTCCTCGCTGACGTACGTGCCGAGGCCGAAGTCCTGCTGGTGGCGGCGACCGGCGTCGTCGGTGACGGGCCCGGCGTCGCTGGCCAGGAACAGCCCCTCGTAGGACGGCAGCAGGCGGCGTACGTCGTCGTGCAGGTTCGCCCGCTGGGGGAGCGACCGCTCGCCGTCGGCGAAGGTCGTCCAGCCGGACAGACCCGCGGTGCGAGTCACCTCCTGGAGACAGACGATGTCGGCGCCGGCGACAGGCAGCCAGGCCGCGAGGTCGTCGTAGCGGGCACCGCCCCAGGAGTTGACCGAGACGATGCGCATGCCAGAAGTCTCTCAGAGGGCGCCGCCGCAGGTCCCGGCGGAGGCGATGTCAACGATCCGAGGCATCTGTTCTGCCGATGCAGAGCAACGAAAACCGGTGTTGGTCGGCTCCCCGCGGCCGGGCCTACCGTGATCTGAATCGTGGGCTCGGGCCCCACCCCGAGCCGGCATCTCAGGAAGGACATTCCGATGCAGCAAGACGTCGAGACCACCATGACGGTGGAGAAGCGCACGATCGACCACATCCCCGTGACCGAGCGACACGGGCGTGCCCGGGACCTGTTCACCATCTGGTTCGGCTCCAACATCATGCTGCTCACCGTCGCCACCGGAGTGGTCGCGACCGCCGTCTACGGCCTGCCGGTGTGGGCCGCGGTGATCGCCCTCGTCCTCGGCCATGGGATCGGCGGCGTGGTGATGGCGCTGCACGCCGCCCAGGGCCCGCAGATGGGCGTCCCGCAGATGCTGCAGACCCGAGCGCAGTTCGGGTCGTACGGAAGCCTGCTGGTCGTCATCCTGGTGATCTTCATGTACGTCGGCTTCTTCGCCTCCAACATGGTCCTCGGCGGGCAGGCGGTCTCCAGCCTGTTCGGGCTCGACGAGACCCTCTCGATCATCGTGATCGGCCTGGTCAGCGTGGTCGGCGCGATCGTCGGCTACCGGATGATCCATGCGCTGACGGGTCTGATGAGCCTGGTCTCGGGCATCGTCCTGGCCATCGCCTTCGTCTGGATGCTCGGCGTCCACCAGCTGCCGACCGGCACCTTCGACACCGACGGCGCCACCCTCGCCGGCTTCATGGGCACGGTCTCGCTCGCCGCGCTGTGGCAGATCGCGTACGCGCCGTACGTCTCCGACTACACCCGCTACATGCCGCGCGACACCGGTGTGCGGCCCGCCTTCTGGGCGACGTACGCGGGGGCGGTGCTCGGGTCGCTGTTCCCGATGCTCCTCGGCGCTCTCGTCGGCGCCGCACTGCCCGAGGCGGACACGGTCACCGGCCTGCAGGACCTGACCCCCGGCGTCGGCGGCCTGATCATCGCCGTCTTCGGCATCGGCATCGCCTGCACCAACGCGATGAATCTCTACTGCGGCGCCCTCTCCACGATCACCGTCGGCCAGACCATCTTCCCGCGGTGGGTTCCCGGTGCCTCGGCACGCGCGGTCGTGTCCGCGGTCCTGTTCACCGGTGCGGTCGTGATGGCGCTCGCCGGCAAGGACAACTTCCTGGTGAACTTCACCAACTTCATGCTCCTGCTGCTGTGCGTGCTGGTGCCGTGGACCGCGGTCAACCTGGTCGACTACTACGCGCTCAAGCACGGGGACTACGACATCGACGCGCTCTTCGAGCGCGACGGCGGCCGCTACGGCCGGTTCAACCTGATCGCCGTCGCCTGCTACTTCCTCGGCATCCTGGTCCAGATCCCGTTCCTCAGCACCGCGATGTACGTCGGCCCGCTGGCCGAGCGGCTCGGCGGCGTCGACATCTCCTGGATCGTCGGCCTGGCTGTGATCAGCCCGCTCTATCTGGTCGGGATGAAGCGCTTCGCCCGCTTCTCCGGCCACCGCCCGGTCGTCGAGGCGGGTGGCGTCGCGTGAGGACTGACGAGACGACCTTCGACTACCTGGTCGTCGGTGGCGGGACCGCGGGCAGCCTGCTCGCCGCCCGGCTGAGCGAGGACCCGGACGTCACCGTCGGCCTTCTCGAGTGGGGCCCGGACGACGAGCACGAGCCGCGCGCCCGCGAGCTGCGGCGCTGGGCGGAGATGCTCGAGGGCGAGTACGACCTCGACTACCGCAGCGTCCCGCAGGAGCGCGGCAACTCGGCGATCCGCCAGGCCCGACTGCGGATCCTCGGCGGCTGCTCGGACGGCAACACGATGATCTCGTGGCGTACGTTGGCCGCCGATCTCGACGAGTGGGTCGAGCGGGGCGCGGACGGCTGGTCGCCGGAGGCTGTCCAGCCCTACTACGACCGGCTGCTGACCCCGATCCAGCCGGTCGCGCCGAAGGACCGCAACCCGATGGTGGCCGACATGGTCGCCGCCGCGGCGACCGCGCTGGACATCCCGCTCCATGAGGCCTGGAACGACGGCCGTCTGGACAAGCGCGCCGAGGGCGCGGGGTTCTTCGAGGTCGGCTACACGCCCGCGGACAACCTCCGCTCCTCGACCTCGATCCACTATCTCCATCCGGCGCGGGCCACGCGCGGGAATCTCCGGCTCGTCCTCGGTGCGCGGGTGGAGCGGATCGACGTCGTCGGAGGGGTCGCCCGCGGGGTGATGGCTCGCGTGGACGGTTCGCCGGTCGAGCTCACGGCGCGGCGCGAGGTCATCGTCTGCGCCGGTGCGATCGACACACCTCGCCTGCTGCAGCTGTCCGGCATCGGCCCGCGTGCCGTCCTCGAGGCGGCCGGTGTCCCCGTGCTCGTCGACCTGCCCGGGGTGGGGGAGAATCTGATGGACCACGCCGAGGGCCTGGTCGTGTGGGAGCTGAAGGAGTCGCCGCCGCCGACCTGCGCGAGCGGCTGGGACGCCGGCGCGCTGGTCAGCGTCATGGACCCAGACAACCGCCCCGACGTCCTCATGCACTTCCCGGTCGAGCCGTGGGTGGTCCATGCGGAGGCGTACGGCGCCGAGCTGCCCGAGCGGATCGTGTCGATCGCACCCAACGTGGCCCGGCCGGCCTCGCGCGGCCGGGTCTGGATCACCTCGGACGACCCGGAGACCGCGCCGTCGATCGACTACCGCTACTTCACCGACCCCGACGGCCGCGACGAGGCCGTCCTCGTCGCCGGCGTACGCCTGGCCCGCCGGATCGCCGAGGCCGAGCCGTTCGCCTCGCGGCTGGTGCGCGAGGTCTTCCCGGGCCCGGAGGTGCAGAGCGACGAGGAGATCAGCGAGGTCGCCCGGGCCACGCACCAGACCGTCTACCACGTCAGCGGCACCTGCGCGATCGGCGCGGACGATGACCCGCTCGCCGTGCTCGACCCGTCGCTGCGGGTGCGCGGGGTCGACGGACTGCGCGTCGTGGACGCGTCGGTCTTCCCGCAACTGGTCGCCACCAACCCCGTCGTCACCGTCATGATGGTGGCCGAGCGCGCCGCGGACCTGATCCGCGGCGCGCGCTGACCCCTCAGAGTCCGCGCAGCTCCTCGGCCAGCTCGGCGACGATGGCGAGCTGGTGCGAGAGCGTGCGTGCGGAGGGCTGCTGGGCGATGAAGGTCTCCTCGAACGGGTCCACGACCTCGGTGCGGATCCCCGACAGCGTCTCGACGATCGCCAGCCCGCAGAAGGGCACCTCCGACTCGGCGTACCCGCCCTCGTGGACGGCGACCACGCGGCCCTCGCACACGTCGTCGGCGACCTCCATGACCATCGCGGTCAGGTGCCGGAAGCTGTCGGCGTAGAGCAGCTGACGGGCGAGCGGGTCGACCATGTTGGCGTCGAGGCCGCTGGCGATGACGATCAGCTCGGGCGCGAAGTCGCGGACCGCGGGCAGCACGATGTCGCGCATCGCGGCCAGGTACGTCTCGTGGCCCGACCCCGGCGGCAGCGGCACGTTGAGGTTGAAGCCCAGGCCGGCGCCGCGGCCCCGGTCGGTGGTCGCGCCGGTGTCGACCGGGAAGCAGTTCTCCTGGTGGACCGAGACGGTGAGGACGTCGTCGCGCTCGTAGTAGACCGCCTCGGTGCCGTTGCCGTGGTGCACGTCCCAGTCGATGACGGCCACCCGGCCGAGACCGTGCTCGGCCTTGGCCGCCTCGACCGCGATCGCGATGTTGGCGAGCAGGCAGAAGCCCATGCCCTCCTCGGGCAGGCAGTGGTGCCCCGGCGGGCGGGAGAGCGCGTAGGCGTTGCGGTAGCGGCCGGTCACCACGTCGGCGACCGCCCGCTTCGCGAGACCCGCGGAGAGCGCGGCGATCTCGAAGCCGCCGTGCGAGAACAGCGCCTCCTGGCCGACCTCGCCGCCCTTGCCAGCGCTGAGCTCCTCGAACCGGTCCAGGTACGCCGCCGGGTGCACCCGTTCCATGTCCTCGCGCGTCACCGGCTCGGCACTGTGGACCTCGAGCTTCGCAGTGAGCCCGGAGACGTCCATCAGCGACTTGAACCGCCGCTTCGACTCCGGCGACTCCGGGTGTCCGCCGGTCGCGAGCGGCTGGAGCCACCCGCCGACCGGCAGGAACAGCACGGCCTCACCGGTGCTGTGCCACAGGCACCGCTCGTCGTGGTAGAACGCCGTGCCCCCGGCGTTCATCACGCGCGCGCCTGACGGTCGTACGCCGCGTAGCTGCGCTGCGTCGCGATGTGGCCGGCCACGTGCTTGGCGTCGTGCCAGACACCCCAGATGAAGCTCGAGCCACGGCGGGAGAGCCAGGGGAGACCGACGAAGTAGACGCCGGGCTCGCTGGAGACGCCTCGGCGGTGGGCCGGGCGGCCGTTCTCGTCGAGCGCGTCGACCTGCAGCCAGCTGTAGTCGGTCGCGAATCCGGTCGCCCAGATCACCGTGGTGATGCCGGCCTCGGCCAGGTCGAGGGAGAGCAGGGGCGTGGTGGCTGCCGCGGGGGCGGGGCCGAGCTCTCGGGCGGAGGGCTCCTCGGGCAGTTCGATGCCGTTGCGGGCGACGTACTGGTCGGCGGCGTCGAGGAGGGCGAGGTGGTTGGCGTCGCCCCGGGCGATGTTCTCGGCGAGATCCTCACGGAAGGTGAGCGTGCCGGCGTCGAACCGGTCGGTCATCCCGACGAGCTGGATCCCGCTCGCCTCGAGGTCTCGGAAGTCGATGGTGCGGCCGCCGCGGGCGCCGCTGACGGCGATGGTGACGTGCTCCGCGCCGGCAGCCGGGGTCTCCAGGTCCCACAGACCCAGGACGCCCAGCCACCAGCAGAAGTCGCGGCCGCGGTAGCTGCGCGGGGGACGGTCGTGCGGACCGACCGAGAGGTGGACCTGACGACCGGCGCGCTGCAGCTCGTCGGCGATCTGGACGCCGGAGGACCCGGCGCCGACGACGAGGACGTTGCCCTCGGGGAGCTGGTCGGCGTTGCGGTAGTCGCTCGAGTGCAGCTGCAGCCGCACCGCGCCGTCGGGGACGATCGCCGGGTAGACCGGCTTCTGGAACGGGCCGGTCGCCGCGACGACGAACCGCGCGTCGATGACGCCGTCGGAGGTCTCCACCCGGAAGCCCGGACGGCCCTCGTTGCGGGTCACCGAGGTGACCTCGACGCCGGTCCTGATCGGCGCGGCGATCTTCTCGGCGTACGCCTCGAAGTAGGCCGCGACCTGGTCCTTGGTGGCGAACGCGTCCGCGTCGACGTCCTGGAACTCCAGACCCGGGAACCGGTCGTGCCACGCGGGACCGTTCGCGACGAGCGAGTCCCAGCGCATGGTGCGCCAGCGCTCGGCGATCCGGTCACGTTCCAGCACGAGGTGGGGTACGCCGTTGTCGCTCAGGTGCTCGCTCATCGCCACCCCGGCCTGCCCTGCGCCGACGACGAGGACCTCGATGTCTTCGTTTGCCATGTCGAAATCCTCAGCCGCCGTCCTTGGTCATGTCCAACAGATGTTGTTGGCCTTAGCCATCGGATCGGCTGATGCAAGGAGCAGCGACGCCGTTGCATCTGTTTCGTTGACAACAGTCGTCGGAAACATCTGTTGGACACATACATGGAGACGAGGTGGACTGGGCGTCGTGGAGACCAACAAGACCAGCATCGTCGTCGGCGGGCACACCCGGATCCGCCCGTTCAACACCAGCGTCACCTATCCCGAGCAGAACCTCGACAACGACCTGTGCCAGGCCGTCGTCGCGGGCAACACCGTCTACGTGCGCGGTCAGATCGGGCAGAACCTGGACACCAGCGAGTCGGTCGGCATCGGCGACGTCGAGGCGCAGACCGAGCGGGCGATGGCCAACATCAAGATGCTGCTCGAGGAGGCCGGTGCCGAGATGGAGCACCTGGTCAAGCTCACCATCTACATCGTCGACCCGCGCTACCGCGAGGTCGTGTACCGCACCATCGGCCGCTGGACGAAGGGCGTGCACCCGATCTCGACCGGTCTGGTGATCTCCGCCCTGGCCCGCCCGGAGTGGCTGGTCGAGGTCGACGCGATCGCCGTCATCCCGGAGGCGTCGAAGTGACCTTCTCCGTTCTCGCCACCGACGGCAGGGGTGCCGTCGGCATCGCCGTGACCTCCTCCAGCCCAGCCGTCGCCGCGCGCTGCGTCCACCTGCGCCCCGGCGTCGGTGGCGCCTCCTCGCAGAACATCACCGACCCGCGCCTGGGCACCGAGCTGCTCGACGCGCTCGCCTCCGGGCTCGACGCCCGGGCGGCGCTCGCCTCGGTCACCCAGGGTCGCGAGCACATCGAGCACCGCCAGCTCACCGTGCTCGGGCTCGACGGAGCCGGTGCGGCGTACAGCGGGTCCGGGTCGCTCGGTGTCCACCACCACGTCGTCGCCCCGCAGGTCGTCGCCGCCGGCAACCTGCTGTCCGGCACCGAGGTCGTCGACGCCGTCGTCGCGGGCTTCGGGGCCGCGACCGGAGAGCTCGAGGAGCGGCTGCTCGCCGGGCTCGAGGCCGGCCTGGCCGCCGGCGGCGAGGCCGGACCGCTGCACTCGGCGGGCCTGTCGGTCGTACGCGACGTCGCCTGGCGGGTCACCGACCTCCGCGTCGACTGGAGCGAGCGCCCGATCGAGGAGCTCCGCGACCTGCTGAAGGTCTGGCTGCCGCAGCGCGACGACTATGTGACCCGCGGACTCGACCCGACCACCGCACCGTCCTACGGCGTGCCCGGGGACGAGTGACCTCGATGGCCACCACCGCGAAGCAGGACGCCGCCGCCACCGTCAGCGGCGACGGCGAGCGCCTGATCCGGCTCTCCGAGCAGCTGCACGCCCACCCCGAGACCGCCTGGGAGGAGCACCGCTCCTCGCGGTGGGTCGCGGAGTCCCTCGAGGAGGCCGGGTTCACCGTGACGCCCGCCTATCTCGGCCTGGAGACGGCGTTCCTGGCGACCTTCGGGAGTGGTCCGTTCCGGCTCGGTCTCTGTGCCGAGTACGACGCCCTCCCCGGTCTCGGCCACGCCTGCGGCCACAACCTGATCTCCGCGATCACGGTCGGTGCGGCCCGCGCTCTGGCCCGGCTCGCCGACGCGGCGGGCCTGACCATCGAGGTCTACGGCACCCCCGCCGAGGAGGGTGGCGGCGGCAAGATCGAGCTGCTCGAGCGTGGCGCCTTCGCCGGGCTCGACCTGGCGATGATGGCCCATCCCGCGCCCGTCGACGTTGCCGAGGCGGAGCCGTTCGCCGTCTCCCACTCGCACGTCGAGTTCCGTGGCAAGGCCGCCCACGCGGCGGCCTACCCCGAGCAGGGCGTCAACGCCGCCGACGCCTTCACCGTCGCCCAGGTCGCGATCGGCCTGCTCCGCCAGCAGCTGCCGCCGACCGTACGCGTGCACGGTGTGATGACCAACGGGGGAGAGGCCCCCAACGCCATCCCCGCCCGCACCGAGGGCCGCTGGTACGTCCGCGCCGAGAGCCTCGCCCAGCTCGCCGAGACCGAGGAGAAGGTCTGGCGCTGCTTCGAGGCCGGTGCCCTCGCCACCGGCGCGACGCTCACGGTCGAGCCGGAGAGCAAGCCGTACGCCGAGTTCCGCACGTTCGCGCCCGCGCTGGCGGCGTACCGGCGCAATGCCGAGGAGATCGGCCGGGTCTTCGACCCGGGCACGCCCGCGCGCCGGATGAACCGGGCCTCCACCGACATGGGCAACGTCTCCCAGGTGGTTCCGGCCATCCACCCCTATGTCGGGATCAACTCCGGGACCGCTCTCAACCACCAGCCCGAGTTCGCCGCGCACTGCGTCGGCGGGGACGCCGAGAAGGCGCTCCTCGATGCCGCCACCGCGCTGGCCTGGACCGCGCTCGACGTCGCCGAGGAGGCGAGCGCACGATGACCACGGTCGACGCCCTGCCCACCCGCGTCGAGCACGACTCGCTCGGCCCGTTCGAGGTGCCAGCAACCGCCTACTGGGGCGTGCACACCGCCCGGGCGCTGCGGAACTTCCCGGTCAGCGGCACCACGGTGGGCAGCCACCGTCCGCTCGTCGCCGCGCTCGGTGCGGTCAAGCTCGCAGCCGCCCGGGCCAACCACGACCTCGGCCTGCTCGACGACCGCCGCCACGGCGCGATCGCCGCTGCCGCGCAGGACGTCCGTGACGGGAAGCTCGACGACCAGTTCGTCGTCGACGTGATCCAGGGCGGCGCCGGCACCTCGACCAACATGAACGCCAACGAGGTGGTCGCCAACCGGGCCCTGGAGATCCTCGGCCTGCCGTTCGGCAGCTACGACGAGATCCACCCCCTCGACCACGTCAACCGCTGCCAGTCCACGAACGACATCTACCCGACCGCGGTCCGCCTCGCCCTTGTCGGCGCCATCGACCGCCTGGCCGAGGCGACCGAGGCCCTGGCCGACTCCTTCGCCCGCAAGGCAGCCGAGTTCCGCGCCGTCCCCAAGATCGGGCGTACGCAGCTCCAGGACGCCGTCCCGATGACGGTCGGCCAGGAGCTCGGTGCCTTCGCCACCACGCTGCGCGAGGAGCTGGCCCGGCTGGCCGACTCCCGCGTGCTGCTGTGCGAGATCAACCTCGGCGCGACCGCGATCGGCACCGGGATCACCGCCCACCCCGACTACCCGCGGCTCGCCGTCGCGCACCTCGCCGAGATCACCGGCCTGCCGGTGGTCGGCGCGGGCGACCTGGTCGAGGCGACCAGCGACACCGGCGCGTTCGTGCAGGTCTCCAGCGTGCTGAAGCGGATCGTCGTCAAGGCCTCCAAGATCTGCAACGACCTGCGGCTGCTCAGCTCGGGGCCGCAGGCCGGTCTCGGCGAGCTCCGGCTTCCCGCCCGCCAGGCCGGGTCGAGCATCATGCCCGGCAAGGTCAACCCCGTGATCCCGGAGATGGTCAACCAGGTCGCCTTCTGGGTGATCGGCAACGACCTCACCGTCACGATGGCGGCCGAGGGCGGCCAGCTCCAGCTCAACGCGTTCGAGCCGGTGATGGCGCACGGCCTGCTCCAGGGATTCACCTGGACCGCCGCCGCCTTCGACTCGCTGCGGGAGCTGTGCGTCGACGGGATCACCGTCGACGCCACGAAGCTCGCGGCCGCGGCCGCCACCAACGCCGGGCTGGCCACCGCGCTGACCCCGCTGCTCGGCTACGCGAAGTCCGCGGAGATCGCCAAGGAGGCGCTCAGCGGCGCCGGAGCGGTGCGCGATCTCGCCCTCGCCGCCGGGGGACTCGACCCGGCCGTCCTCGACGCGCTGCTGCGCCCCGAGACGCTCGCCAACCTCGACGCGACCGGCGTGAACGGCGTGAACGGGGCGAACCGGGAGTGACTTCCGGCAGGATGGCCCGTATGGCCGAGCCGTCCTTCACCCTGACCCAGCTGCGCTACTTCGCCGCAGCTGCGGAGCTGGGCTCCATGACCGCCGCCTCGCGGCAGCTCGTGGTCTCGCAGTCGGCCGTCTCGACGGCCGTCGCACAGCTCGAGAAGGAGCTCGGCGTCCAGCTGCTGCTGCGCCACCACGCGCGCGGTCTGACCCTCACGGCCGCCGGCGAGGAGTTCTACCGCGAGCTGCGCAGCTATCTCGTGCACACCAGCGAGCTGGTCGAGGTCGCCCGCTCCGCCGGCCAGGCACTCGTCGGCGACCTCACCATCGGCTGCTTCACCACACTGGGCCCGTTCGAGCTGCCGCGGCTGCTGGCCGCCTGCGAGCAGGACCACCCCGGCATCCACGTCTCCGTCCTCGAGGACGAGCACGCCGCGCTCAAGCACGCGCTGCGCTCGGGCCGCTGCGAGCTGGCGCTCATGTACGGCTACGACCTCGACGACGACATCGACCACGTCCGGGTCGGCGTCGCCGCACCGTACGTCCTCGTCGGCAAGGGCCACCGGCTCGCTCGCCGGAAGAAGGTCGCGCTCGCCGAGCTCGAGAAGGAGCCGATGGTGCTCCTCGACCTGCCGCACAGCGGCCAGTACTTCGAGCGGCTGGTCGAGTCGGCCGGCTTCCGCCCCGAGATCCGCCACCGCAGCGCCGGCTTCGAGACCGTCCGCGCGATGGTCGCCAACGGCCAGGGATGGTCGGTGCTCAACCAGCGCCCGGCCAGCGCCACGACGTACGACGGTGCCGAGATCGTGACCTTGGAGATCAGCGATCCGGTCGAGCCTCTCGAGGTCGTGCTGGCCTCGATGAAGGGCGTGCGCCTCACCGCCCGTGCCCAGGCCTTCGTCCGGTCCGCCGGCCGAGCAGCACGTCGGCGGGAAGGCCGGTGAGGCGACCTTCCCGCCGAGGAAGTGCTGGGTGGCTCAGAGCTGCGAGGCGAGCGCGACCTCGCTCGGGGCGAGCTTGCGGCCGCGTGCCAGCAGGTAGTAGATCGGCGCGGTCGCGACCAGGCCCAGGATCCAGCTCAGGTCGGCGCCGTCGAGCATGTCCGCGACCGGCCCGGTGTAGAGCGGCGTCGCCATGAACGGGATCTGCACGATGATGCCGATCACGTAGGCGAGGATCGCCTGGCCGTTGAAGCGGCCGTAGATGCCGCCGTCGGCCGCGAAGATCGAGTCGAGGTCGTAGTTGCCGCGGTGGATCAGGTAGAAGTCGATCAGGTTGATCGCGGTCCACGGGACCAGCACCACGAGCAGCGCGAGCACGATGTCGACGAAGTACGAGATGAAGTTGCCGGAGACGCCGATGGCGAAGTACGTCGAGGCGGCCATCACGATCAGCGACAGCACCACCCGGCTGCGGGCGGTCGGGATCCAGGTGGCGACGAACGTCTGCACGCAGGTGATCACCGAGAGCACGGTGCCGTAGAGGTTGAGCGCGTTGTGGCTGATCACCGAGAGCAGGAACAGCACCAGGAGCGGCGTGCCGAACGCCCCGGTGGTGTCCCGGACTCCGGTCATGACCTCGATGCCCGGCTTCATCGCCAGCGCGACGATGGCGCCGAAGGCGAACGGCAGGATCGAGCCGAGGGTGCAGCCGAGGTAGGTGGCGGTGAAGGTCGCCTTCACTCCGACTCCGGCCGGCAGGTAGCGCGAGTAGTCCGAGACGTACGGAGCGAAGGCGATCTGCCACAGCGCACCCAGCGAGACCGTGGCGAGGAAGCCGGCGGTGCTGTAGCCGCCCTGCGTCCAGAAGCCCGCGGGCACGCCGGCGACGAAGATGGCGACGGTGCCGAGCACGATGCCGATGCCGAGGACCCAGGTCGCGATCTTGTTGAGCGAGTGGATGACCTTGTAGCCGATCACCGCGATCAGGCCGGAGCCGAGCGCGCCGATCACGATGCCGGCCTCGACCGGGATCGGCTCGGCGATGCCGTGCAGCGACTGGCCGGCGAGGACGATGTTGGAGGCGAAGAACGCCAGGTACATCACGGCCGCGATGACCACGACGATCAGTGCCCCGTACGAGCCGAACTGGCCGCGGCTCTGGATCATCTGCGGGATCCCCATCTGCGGTCCCTGGGCCGAGTGCAGTGCCATGAAGACACCGCCGACGAGGTGGCCGACCACGATGGCGACGAGGCACCAGAACAGGTCGAGGCCGAAGACGGTGACGCCAGCGGCACCGGTGACGACGGGCAGGGGAGCGATGTTGGTCCCGAACCACAGGGTGAAGAGGTCGCGCACCTTGCCATGGCGGTCCTCGGGCGGGACGTAGCCGATGGTGTGCTTCTCGACGACTGGCTGGTCTGGCATGTTCATTCTCCCAAGGGTGTGAGGCGCACCACCCATGGTCGTGACCCTTACATTCCTCTGGCAAACGAATCCTTTTGGCATAAGACATCGCCAAAATCGATGCAGGTCGACCCGAGAGCTGGCGCGAACCGCGGGGCATGGGACCCTGGCACTCGCATTCTTAGGTAAACCTTTCTAAGGTCAGCCTTACCAAATGAAAGGATGGCCGTGAAGCCTCTCTCCGCCGTTGTGGTCTCGGTCTCGGTTGCCCTGCTCGGGGCAACGCTCACCTCCTGCTCCTCCGACGACGCCCTCGTCGTCTACAACGCTCAGCACGAGCAGCTCATGGAGGAGCTGGTGCCGGCGTTCGAGAAGGAGACCGGCATCGACGTCGAGCTGCGCAACGGCAAGGACCTCGAGCTCGCCGCCCAGCTCGTCGCGGAGGGCGAGAAGTCGCCGGCCGACGTCTTCCTCACCGAGAACTCGCCGGCGATGGCCGCGGTCGAGCGGGAGGGCCTGCTGGCCACCCTGCCCGACGACGTGATCGCGCCGATCCCGGAGCAGTACCGGCCGACGAGCAACGCCTGGACCGGGTTCGTGGCCCGCTCCACCGTGCTGGTCTACAACACCGACCAGATCACCGAGGCCGAGCTGCCCGCCTCGATGCTCGACCTGGCGAAGCCGGAGTGGAAGGGCAAGGTCTCCTTCTCGCCGACCGGAGCCGACTTCCAGGCGATCGTCGCCGGGGTCCTGGCCACCGAGGGCGAGGAGGCCACCAGGAAGTGGCTCGAGGGGCTCAAGGCCAACGGCACCGTCTACGACGGCAACAACGTCGTGCTGGAGTCGGTCAACGCGGGCGAGTCGCCGGTCGGGATCATCTACCACTACTACTGGTACCGCGACCAGGCCGAGTCCGGCGAGGTCAGTGACAACTCCGAGCTCCACTTCTTCGGCAACCAGGACCCCGGCGCCTTCGTGAGCGTCTCCGGGGCCGGTGTGCTGGCCTCGGCGAAGCACAAGTCCGACGCCGAGAAGTTCGTCGGCTACCTCACCGGCAAGACCGGCCAGCAGGGCCTGGCCGACAGCTACGCGCTGGAGTATCCGCTGAACCCCGAGGTCCAGCTCGACCCGCCGGTCAAGAAGTTCTCCGAGCTCGCTCCGCCCGCCGTGGCGGTCTCCGACCTCGACAGTGCCGCGGTGGTCGACATGATGACGGAAGTGGGCTTCCTCTGAGCAGCGTGCATCTCGGCACGTTGGACACCGTCCGGTACGGGCGGTGGCTGGTCCCGGCGCTGGCCGGCGCGATCGTCGCGGCCTGCCTGGTGCCGGTCGGGTACGTCCTGTGGTCGGCCGCGTCGGTCGGGCCCTCCGAGGCGTACGACTTCCTGGTCCGGCCCCGGATCGGCGAGCTGCTGTGGAACACCGGACGGCTGGTGGTCGCGGGGGTTCTGCTCTCCGTGGTGTTCGGGGTCAGCGGGGCGTGGGTGGTCGAGCGGACCTCGCTGCCCCTGTCCGGGTGGTGGCACGGCGCGTTGTGTGCGCCGCTGGCCATCCCGGCCTTCGTCAACGGCTACGCCTGGGTGGCGACCACCCACGCGGTGCAGTCCTATCCCGGGACGGTGCTCGTCGTCTCGCTGTCCTACTACCCGCTGGTCTACCTGCCCACGGTGGCCGCGCTGCGCCGCCTCGACCCCTCGTTGGAGGAGGTCGCGGCGGCGCTCGGTCGACGGCCGCGGGAGATCTTCTGGCGCGTGGTGCTGCCGACCCTCGCGCCGGCCGTCCTGGGCGGTGCGCTGCTGGTCGGTCTGCACCTGCTGGCCGAGTACGGCGCCCTGCAGCTGCTCAACTACCCGACCCTGACGACCGCGATCCTGCAGCAGTACGGCACGGCCTTCAACGGTCCCGCCGCGACCCTGCTGGCCAGCGTGCTGCTGCTGGCCTGCCTCGGGCTGCTCGCCCTGGAGATGCTGGTGCGCGGTCCGGCCCATCGCGCCCGGGTCGGCAGCGGCACCGCTCGCCCCGCGCCGAGGACGCGGCTCGGCCGCTGGACCGCGCCCGTCGTGGTGGGGCTCGGACTCTTCGTGGCGCTGGCCGTCGGTCTTCCCGCGGCCAGCCTGGTGCGCTGGCTGGTCCGGGGCGCCTCGGCCGAGCTCGACCTGGCCCGGCTGCTCCCGGCGACCGGCACCAGCATCGGCCTCGCCGCCGTCGCCGGCCTGGTCGCGACAGCCGCGGCGCTGCCGGTCGTCTGGCAGGCGGTGCGCCACCGGTCCAGCTGGTCGCTGGGTGTCGAGCGGGCGGCGTACACCACCAGCGCGCTGCCGGGCGTCGTGGTCGCGCTGGCCCTGGTCACCGTCGCGATCGGCTGGCTGCCCGGGGTCTACCAGACCCTGCCGCTGCTGGTGGCCGCGTACGTCATCCTGTTCCTGCCGCGCGCGCTCGTGGCCGTGCGCGGGGTGCTGGAGCTGGTGCCGCCGCGGCTGGAGGAGGTCGCGCTGAGCCTGGGCCAGAGCCGGGCCGGGGCGATGCGGCGGGTCACGCTGCCGCTGCTCCTGCCGGGGCTGGCCACGGCCACCGCGCTGGTCGCGCTCGCGGTCTCGACCGAGCTGACCGCCACGCTGCTGCTGGCCCCGATCGGGACCACGACGCTGGCCACCGAGTTCTGGAGCGAGGCCTCCGCGGTCGCCTACGGGGCCGCGGCGCCCTACGCGCTCGCGCTGGTGCTGCTCGCGATCCCGGCGACGGTGCTGTTGGGACGTTCGTCGAGAGGATCGGCACGATGACGGTGGCACTGCAGGTGAGCGGGCTGCGCGCCGGACACGGCCGGCGCCAGGTGCTCGACGGGCTCGACCTGACCGTCGAGGACGGTGTGACCGCCGTGCTCGGCGCCTCCGGCTGCGGCAAGACCACGTTGCTGCGCTGCGTGGCGGGGTTCATCACGCCCACCGCCGGTGAGATCCGGATCGGCGGGCGCTCGGTCGCGGGGCTGGCGCCGCGCCGCCGCGGGATCGGGTACGTCCCGCAGGAGGGCGCGCTCTTCCCGCACCTCGACGTGGGCGGCAACATCGCGTTCGGGCTGCGGCGCTCGGTGTCCCGGGCCGAGCGGCAGGAGCGGGTCGCCGAGCTGCTCCGGCTGCTCGAGCTGCCCGCGGAGCTGGCCGACCGGCATCCGCACGAGCTCTCCGGCGGTCAGCAGCAGCGGGTCGCCGTGGCTCGCGCGCTCGCGCCCCGGCCTCGCCTGGTGCTGCTCGACGAGCCGTTCTCCTCGCTCGACGCGGGCCTGCGGGAGGAGTCCGGGCGCGCGGTCGTGCGGGCGCTGCGTACCGCCGGCGCGGCAGCGCTGCTGGTCACCCACGACCAGGGCGAGGCGCTCTCGCTGGCCGACCAGGTGGCCGTGATGTCCGCCGGGCGCTTCCTGCAGGTCGGCTCCGCGGTCGACGTCTACCTGACCCCCGAGCATCCCGCGGTGGCCGCCTTCCTCGGCTCGGCGACACTGCTCCCCGGCGAGGTCCTCGGTGACGGGCGCGTCGACTCGCCGCTCGGCGAGGTCAGGCTCGCCGCCCCGCTGCCCTCCGGGCCGGTGACGTTGGTCGTACGCTCCGAGCAGGTGCAGGTCTCGGCCGATGCCACCTCGGGGACCAAGGGCGTGGTCGAGGAGGTCTCCTTCTTCGGCCACGACGCCACCATCCGGGTGCGGTTGAGCGATGACCTACGCGTGACCGCCCGGGTCCCGGGCACCGGGATCCCCGACATCGGCGCCACGGTCTCGCTCGAGGTCGTCGGACCGTTGGTCGGCTATCCCGGGGACCTGCGATGAGCTCGACGATCGCCACTGGGTCTCATCTGCTCCTGAAGGGGCGGCCGGGGGATCCGGCGGTGATCACCGCCGAGGTGACGCTGACCTACGCCGAGCTGGAGCAGGCGGTGACGGACCGGGTGGCTGCGTACGGCCGCTCGCACGGGGTCGTGCTGCTCGAGGCCGGTAACGACCTGGACTCGGTGATCGGCTACCTGGCCGCGCTCGCGGCGCGCCGGCCCGTGCTGCTGACGCCGCCGGGCAGCGACCTCGGTGAGCTCCGGATGCGCTACCGGGCCGCGTTCGAGGGCTCGGCGGAGCTCCACCCCGACCTCGCGCTGCTGCTGTCGACCTCGGGCTCGACCGGGTCGCCGAAGCTGGTCAGGCTCTCCCGGGACAACCTGGCCGCCAATGCGGCCAGCATCGCGGCCTATCTCGGGCTCACCTCCGCCGACCGGGCGATGAGCTCGCTGCCGCTGCACTACTGCTACGGCCTCTCGGTGCTCAACTCCCACCTCAGCGCCGGGGCCGCGGTGATCCTCACCGACCTCTCGGTCGCCGACGAGTGCTTCTGGGACGTCGCCGCCCGCAACGGCGCCACCTCGTTCGCCGGGGTGCCCTACACCTTCGACCTGCTCGATACCTCGGGCTTCGCCGAGCGCTCGCTGCCGTCGCTGCGCTACATCACCCAGGCCGGCGGCAAGATGCCGCCCGAGACGGTCCGTCGCTATGCGGCGCTGGGGGAGTCTCGTGGCTGGGACCTGGTCGTGATGTACGGCCAGACCGAGGCCACCGCCCGGATGGCCTACCTCCCGCCCGACCTGGCTGCGAGCCGGCCCGAGGCGATCGGCATCCCGATCCCCGGCGGGCACTTCCGACTCGATCCCGTCGACGGCGTGGGGGAGGGCGTCGGCGAGCTGGTCTACACCGGGCCGAACGTGATGATGGGGTACGCCGAGAGCGTCGGCGACCTCGCCCGGGGTCCGGAGCTCAGCGAGCTCCGCACCGGCGACCTCGCCCGTCAGGCCGACGACGGACTGTGGGAGATCACCGGCCGGCGCAGCCGGTTCGGCAAGGTCCTCGGGCTGCGCCTCGACCTCGACCGGATCGAGTCCGAGCTCGGTCCTGGGTCGGTCCGTGCGGTCGCGCCGGGTGGCCGCCTGCATCTGTTCACCGCCGATCCAGGGTCTGTGGGTCGGCTGCCGGAGCGCGTCGGCGGCATCGTGGCGCTGCCGCGCGCGTCGGTCCAGGTCCACCGGATCGACGAGGTGCCGCGGACGCCGAACGGGAAGGTCGACTACGCCACCCTCAACGCCTGGGCGAGCGTGGCCGACGCGGCCGGACCACCGGACACCGGTTTGGCTGCGGGTGCGGACGCCGACGCGCTGCGTACGGTCTATGCCACGGTGCTGGGGCGGCCCGAGGCCACCGTGTCCGACAGCTTCGTCTCGCTCGGCGGCGACTCGCTCTCCTTCGTCGAGATCGCGACCCAGCTCGGCGAGCGGCTCGGCACGCTGCCCACCGGCTGGCAGCATCGGAGCATCACCGAGCTCGCCGCGAGCGCGCGGAGTCCGCGGCGCTGGCTGCGGCCCGTCGAGATCCCGGTGCTCCTGCGCGCGGCGGCCATCGTGGCCATCGTCGGCAGCCACGCCGACGTCTGGACGCTCCTCGGCGGCGCGCACATCCTGCTCGCGGTGGCCGGCTTCAACCTCGCCCGGTTCGGGCTCACCGCTCCGACCCGGGCTCTGCGCGCCCGTCGGCTTCTCCGGGGCGCGGCGGCGGTCGCCCTCCCGGCCGGTCTCTGGGTCGCCGCGGTGGCCCTGGTCAGCGACCGCTACCACTGGCCGACCGCGCTGGGACTCAACCAGGCGCTCGGGAGCGACGGGTGGACCCGCGACTGGCAGCTGTGGTTCCTGGAGGTGATCACCTGGTCCTTCGCCGGGCTCGCGGTCCTGCTCCTGGTGCCCGTCCTGGACCGGTGGCAGCGGCGTCACCGGTTCGTCGCCGCAGTCGTCGTGGTCGGCGCGACCCTCGCGGTGCGGTACCTGTGGGTCGGCCTCGAGGCCGGCGCGACCGAGCGCTACACGATCGGCTGTGTCCTGTGGTGCGTGGCGTTGGGTTGGGCGGCGGCCGAGGCGGAGCGGCCGTGGCAGCGTGTCCTCGTCTCGGCGATGGTCGTGGTGGGGACGTACGGGTTCTTCGGAGATCTGGTCCGCGAGGCGACCGTCGCACTCGGCATCCTCGTCCTCCTGGTCCCGTGGCCGGCCCTGCTGCCCTGGCCGCTGTCCCGGGTGACCGCCGTGCTCGCCGCCTCGTCGCTGTGGATCTACCTCGTCCACTGGCAGATCTACCCGGGGCTCGAAGCCGCCGGGCTGGGGTGGCTCGGCGTCCTCGCCTCCCTGGCTGCCGGGGTGGCTGTCGCGCTCGGGCCGGCCGCATGGGTCGCTCGAGCCCGGGTCGCTAGATTGACCGCGTGAGGATCACGGTCGTACGCGGGGACATCACCGAGCAGCCGGTCGACGCGGTCGTCAACGCCGCCAACTCCTCCTTGCTGGGCGGAGGGGGCGTCGACGGAGCGATCCACCGGCGCGGCGGCCCGGCGATCCTCGAGGAGTGCCGGCGGCTGCGGGCGGGTCGTCTCGACGGCGGCCTTCCGGTCGGGCAGGCGGTCGCGACGACGGCGGGGGATCTGCCCGCGCGGTGGGTGATCCACACGGTCGGCCCCGTGTTCAGCGACGGCCAGGACAACATCGGTCTGCTGACCTCGTGTTTCCGCGAGTCGCTCCGGGTCGCCGACGAGCTCGGGGCGCGCACGGTGGCGTTCCCGGCGATCTCGACCGGCGTCTACCGTTACCCGCTCGAGGAGGCCGCGTACGTCTCGCTGTGGACCCTCGCCCGGACGCAGACCTCCGTCGAGGAGGTGCGCCTGGTGCTCTTCGACCAGAAGGCGTACGACGCCTTCGACCGGGCTCGTGCGGCTCTCGATCCGTCGGATGCCGAGGTCGAGGCCGAGCTGCGGAGCGTGCCGGAGCAGAAGTGGCGTGAGCTCTTCGAGGCGGCCGACGGCCTCACCGCCGAGGACCGCGAGTTCACCTGGGGCGGCGGCGACAAGAGCGACGACGGCGTGATCCAGTGGCCGTATCCGAAGTACAGCGACCGGCTGTGGCAGCTCTACGTCGCGCTCCCGAGCGCGAACGCCGACTGGATGAAATGGATGAGCGGCAACCCGCTGCGCACCGACCCTGCTCGTCTCGCCGCTGCGCCGGTCGCCGACGCTGCGCGGCTGGCGACCGTCTATGTCCGGGGCGAGCGGTTCAACGACGGGGTCTTCGGGCGTGCGTTCCAGGACGGCTCCATGGACGCGATCATCGCCCGGCTGCGTACGTGGGTCGACGCCGAGCGGTGAGATTCTCGGGGCAAGGTTTCGTGCGGCGCTTCGAGTGATGCTCCGGTGGTCGAGCTTGTCTGCTCCGTTGGTCGAGCGTGCCTGTTCCGGTGGTCGAGCTTGCCTGTTCCGGTGGTCGAGCTTGTCGAGACCATCCTGTGCGTAACGGTGTTGCCCCGGTGGTCGAGCTTGTCGAGACCACGTGTCGCGGAGCGGTGACGTCCCGGTGTTCGAGCTTGTCGAGACCACGTGTCGCGGAGCGGTGACGTCCCGGTGTTCGAGCTTGTCGAGACCACGTGTCGCGGAGCGGTGACGTCCCGGTGGTCGAGCTTGTCGAGACCACGCTGTCGCGGACCAGTGATGCCCCGGTGTTCGAGCTTGTCGAGACCACGCTGTCGCGGACCAGTGATGCCCCGGTGGTCGAGCTTGTCGAGACCACGCTGTCGCGGACCAGTGATGCCCCGGTGGTCGAGCTTGTCGAGACCACCCTGCGCGTAACCGTTCCTCGTGGCGGATCTGGGCCGCCGACCCGTTCTCGAGGGTCTTCTCGCCGGACCCCGGAGTAAAGGACGGCCTGCGGCCGCCGGCTTCGCCGGCCGCTTCGCGGTCCTTGACACCGGGGCCCGCCGAGAAAAGATTTGGCTGGCTATCGGGGCGGCGGCCCGGGTGTGGCGCAGCGAGAATCTTGCCTGTCTGGGTCGGTGTCGAGGCGGTGGGAGGGTGGCCCTTGGGCCACTTACCATCCAGAGGAACGACGCCGTTCACTGACCGCGAAATGTGCTTTGACCTGGGAAAATGGGTGGATCTTGCGGCCTTCGAGGAGTAGAATCAGACCCATCACAGCACACCCTCGAAGGGAGGATCGGTGATGAGTCTCGGGCGCGAGATCGACCACTGGGGCACCAACCCCGGCGACGCGATCGACGCTGCCCTGAGCGCCATCGAATCCTCCCTCCAGACCTGTTGTCCAGCGATCCCGTCTACTGGCGGACCGGGCAGAAGAAGGACCTCCTCGAGCGGCTGGAGAGACTCCAGGCCCAGCAGGCGGCGTTGAAGCTGCGGGTGCTCGCATCGGCTGGTGACATCGCCGTGGAGAGCGGTGCCAAGGACGCCTCGGGGTGGATGCGGACCGAGCTGCTCGTCGACACGGCGGTCGCCCGTTCGCAGGTCAAGCTCGCGAACAGCATCGCGAAGTACGAGCGCGTCGCCGCCGGGCTCGCTGAGGGTGTGGTGTCCCTGGACAAGGCCCGGGTGATCGCCACCGCACTCGACAAGATCGACGCTGACCCGGTCGCCAGCACCGAGGACCTGATCCTGGCCGAGAAGCTCCTGGTGGACTACGCGGGCCGACTCACCGCCAACGAGCTCCGGATCGTCGGCAAACGCATCCTGGCCGAGATCGACCCCGCCCGGTTCGAGGACGCTGAAGCCAAGGGGCTGTTGGCGGAGGAGGAACGCGCCCAGCAGAGGACCGCGCTGCGGATCTGGGACAACCGTGACGGCACCGTCGGGTTCGACGGTGTTCTTCCGGTCTCGGTTGGGATGCGGTTCAAGCGGCTGGTCGAGGCTTACGCCCAGCCCCGCAAACAACAGCTCCTCGACAAAGGCAGCCCGCTGCCGCGGTGGGAGCGGTTGATGGGCCAGGGCTTCGCCCGGCTCTTGGAGACCATCGACCCCGCCGCACTGCCCCGCCACGGCGGCGACGCCACCACGATCAACGTGGTGATCTCGCTCGAGGACCTTCGCAAGGACCTCGGGGTCGCGACCCTGGGCTACGACGAGACCAACGGCACCACGATCAGTGCGGCCGAGGCCCGGCGGATGGCCTGCAACGCCACCATCATCCCGTGGGTGCTGGGCGGTGACGGTGAGGTGCTCGACGCGGGCCGATCCAGCAGGCTCTTCCAGCCGATCCAACGCAAAGCGCTCCGGTTGCAGCAGAAGTGCTGCCAGGCCGAAGGTTGCGACATGCCACCCGAGTGGTGTGACGCCCACCACCTGGACCCGTGGGCCGCTGGCGGCATGACCGACCTGAAGGACGGGGCGCTGCTGTGCCTGCACCACCACCGGCTGGCTCACAACCCTGCCTATGTTCACGAACGACTACCCGACGGCACCATCCGGTTCACCCGTCGCCCCTGAGTGCTCCGTCGGAAACCCGCCGGAACTGTCCAGTGGCTCGCCCTAGGTTCTGGGCATGGGTACGCATGTGGACATCGATCCGGCCATCCTCTACTTCGGCACGCCGGTGGTGGTGCTCTCGACGCTCAACGAGGACGGCACCACGAACCTGATGCCGATGTCGTCGGTGTTCTGGCTGGGACGTACGGCGGTCCTCGGGATGGGGGCCTCGTCGCAGACGGCGCGCAACCTGAGGGACCGGCCCGAGATCGTCCTCAACCTTCCCGGCGTGGACCTGGTGACCCAGGTGGACCGGCTGGCGCTGACGACGGGCAATGCGGCGATGTCGGCGGCGAAGGCGGAGCGTGGGTATGTGCACGTGGCCGACAAGTACGGGCATGCCGGGTTGACGGCGTACGGATCGGACACGGTGCTGCCGACGTCGGTCGCAGAATGCCCGGTGCACATCGAGGGGACCATCTCGGCGATCCACGAGCTCGGGGAGCCGAAGCTGCTCGCCGTGGAGGTCGCGGTGACGGCGGTGCGGGTCACGCCTGACGTACGTCTCGAGGGTCATCCCAACCGGATCGACCCGGATCGGTGGCGGCCGTTGGTGATGAGCTTCCAGCAGTTCTACGGGCTGGGGGAGCGGGTCCACCCGTCGCGGCTGGCGAGCATCGACGAGGAGCTCTACCGCTGATCGGAGCCGGATCGATACATCCGCGCGGCGGAATGTGGTCCGGGCCGACATAGACCTGTGTCGGTCGTCACATCTACGGTCGATCTGCCTGCCGGGAGGCGGCAGGCTGGTCTCGCTCAGGAGGATCGGTCATGCGTCTCGGGTCACGGATCTCACCCAGGTTCCGGCAACGACGGATCGGCGCGGCGCTCGCGGGTCTCGGCCTGGTGCTCGCTGGTGGTGCGGTGATCGCGGTCGCGCCCCCTGCAGAGCCCGCCGCGGCCGCGGGCACGTGGACGGCCCGGACGGCGGGCGGCATGACCACCCAGCTGTACGTCCCCAGCACCCCTCCGACGCTCGGCACCGGCCGGGCGCTCATGGTCAATCTGCACGGCTGCGTCCAGACCTCGGCCAACCTGCGCGACGGCGGCAACTGGACGGCGACCGCTGACGCCCGCGGCATGGTGGTGGCGGTCCCCGCGGCACCGAACGGCGGCGTACTCCTCGGCTGCTGGGACTACTACGACAGCAATCATTCCCGGACCTCGCCGAGCCGGCACGACGACAACCTGCTCCAGCTGGTCAGCGACCTGCTCGCCGACCCGGCGCTGGACATCGATCCCGACCAGGTCTATCTCACCGGGCTGTCCTCCGGTGGCGGCGAGACGATGGTGATGGGGTGCCTCGCGCCCGACGTCTTCGCCGGGATCGGGATCAACGCCGGACCGTCGGTGGGGACGACCTCGGGGCAGATCGGGTCCGTGGCGGTGACCCAGTCGCAGGTCACCAACACCTGCCGGACCTTCGCCGGCTCGGCCTCGTCAGGTTTCGCCAGCCAGGTCACCTCGGTGATCTACGGCTCCAACGACACGACCGTCGCGCCCGGGTACAACACCCTCAACGCCCAGGTCATGGCCGGGATCTACGGAGCCTCCTCGCAGTCGTCGTTCTCGTTGTCGGGCCTGGCCGGCAACAACACCGCCGGCTCCGGGACGCTGTGGTCGGACGGCAGCGGCCCACGGGTATCGCTGATCCAGAACACCGGGATGGGACACAACTGGCCGGCCGGCGGCGGCCCCGGCGGCTCCTACATCACGACGAACTCGATCGACTACCCGGCGTACGTCACGGACTTCTTCTTCGACAACAACCGCCGCGTCGATCGGAGCACCGAGCCGACCGACCCGCCCACCGAGGAGCCCACCGACCCGCCGACCGAGCCCGGCCTCTACTGCGGTTCGGCGACCAACGCCCAGCACCAGGCCGCCGGGCGAGCCCACTCCTACGGGACCAACCCCTACAACCCGTACTACGCCGATGTCTCGGAGGACTACATGGGCCAGGGCGACGCCACCGTCACGACTCTCCAGGAGTCGGCCGGCGGCCGCTTCGACGTGGTCACGACCTGCTGACGTAGGCTTCGTCTCCCGACGAGAACGAGGTGCAGCATGACAGCGAGCAGGTCCGCTCGGGAGCGGAAGGCAGCCTCGCAGGCCGGGCCGCTCGCCACGGTGAAGATCGACCTCGACGCGCAGGATCAGTTCGTCTACAAGGTCACCTGCACGGAGTGCGTCGTCCGGGACCGGATCAAGTGGGCGACCTACCGTGCCGGTGAGGACAACGGCTTCATGGCGGCGATGGACCGATGGATCTTCCACCTCACCCAGAAGCACTCCGATGCGGACGCACCGTGCCTGAAGTTCCTGCCCGAGGCTCAGCAGCGGCAGCAGGAGCGGCGGGAACGGCGAGCGGCCGACTGACGATCTCGGCCGGGCTCACCCCTTCGACGCCGCGGCCTTGATCTCCTCGAACTGCTCGCCCATCCGGGCGGCGAGGGCCTCGGCGGCCCGCAGCGGGCGGACCATCACCTTGAAGTCGACGATCTTCCCCTCCTCGTCGTAGGTGAGGAAGTCGCAGCCGTTGAGATCGAGGCCGTCGACCTTGGCGGTGAACTCGTAGGCATGGTGCGTGCCGTCGTGGATCTCGCGTACGTAGGTGAAGTCCTCGAACACCTTCACCACCGCGCGCAGGATCGCGGCGGTGATCGCCCGGCCGGGGTAGGGCTTGAACGCGACCGGGCTGGTGAACACGACGTCGTCGGCCAGCATCGACTCGACGGCGTCCATGTCCTTGGCCTCGATGGCCTCACGGAAGGTGGTCATCTGCGGCTCCTCCTGGGTCTGTGGTGGAAGAGAGCCTAGAGGGAGGGGTGTTGCGGCGCGCTGTTCCCAACCGTCCCGCCGCCTCTGCCGAAGGCGTAGCCGATGCCGATCCCCACCGCGGCGGGGACGAGGACGAGACCGGTGAGGAACGGGGTCAGGCTCCAGAAGTCGCTCCACAGCACGCCGAAGTCGCGATCCCTCTCGAACCAGATCCGGAACGGACCACTGAGGCCGACCGCGCCGGCGATCACCGCCCAGCGCACGCACACCGGCGTCAGACGCTTCGCGTGGTACCCGTCCCACAGGCCCCAGAGCCCGGAGACGGTGAGCAGCAGCGCGAAGTAGAGCAGGCCTGCGCCGATGGTGGCGTCCTCGGTGCGGAAGAGGATGTCTGTGGCGACCGAGAACAGGATGCTGCCGCCGACCATCACGGCCAGCCGTACGAATAGCTTCATGTCTTCAGGGTCCTGGATCGTAGGCGCGGGGTGCATGAGCGCGGGTACTCAGATCCGGGAGACGGCTCGGTGCTTGACAGCCGCCGAGAGGGCAGCCAAGGTCACGACGGTGAAGTCGAACAGCGACCGGCAGGCCGGCCGGGACCCCGGGTTCGTGCCGGGAGGCGCGGTCGGTCCGACGACGACGCCGCTCGCCGCGGCCAGGGGCACGGGCAAGGTGGCCGCCCTCACCTTCGACGACGGCCCCAACCCCGGCGAGACCGATCGCTTGCTGGACATCCTCGCGGCGCACGAGGTGACCGCGGTGTTCTGCGTCATCGGCCAGAACATCACCGCGCCAGGAGGCGCCGAGATCCTGAGGCGCATCGTCGCCGAGGGCCACACGCTGTGCAACCACTCCACCTCCTACGCCGACATGGGCACCTGGACTCGCGCCCAGATCGAGCGGGATCTCCTGGACAACCTCGCCACGATCCGGGACGTGCTGGGAGACCCGGATCGGAAGGTGCCGTACTTCCGGGCTCCCAACGGCAGCTGGGGCAGCACCGGAGAGGTCGCCGCATCCCTCGGCATGCAGCCGCTCGGGCTGGGCAACGTGATCTTCGACTGGGACGGCAACGACCTGTCCGAGGCGACCCTGACGAGCAACCTCCGTGCCGCGATGCAGCCCGGGGCGGTGGCCCTGGCTCACGACGGCGGTGGCAACCGCGAGAACACCGTCCGCGCGGTCGCGACGGTGCTCCCGGAGAAGCTCGCCGAGGGCTACACCTTCACCCTGCCTCGGGGCGGCGTGCCGGACGCGGACTGGGCGCCGGAGCCGTAGAGCGCCCGGCCGTCACCGCGTGACGGTCACCTCGGTTCGCGAGCTTCCTGGCTCGAGCTCGAATGCCGCGGTCGAGTCCTCGACGCTGACCCGGTAGTCGCCCGCCCAGCCGTGCACCTTCACCCGCCCCTCGGAGTCGGTGCGTAGGTGCGTCGGCCCAGTCCACCACTCCTGCTTCACCAGGCGGTGGAGCGCGTCGTACGCCGGTTTCGGTGTGCCGTCGGCGCGCACCAGCCCCGCCGGAGCGCCGAGCCAGGACCTGAGGTCCGTGAGGCCCCAGTAGGTGACCGCCTCGACCGACGGGTGCGAGAGCAGGGTGCGGTAGTGGCGTACGAGCTCGTCGGCCTGCCGCTCCTCGCCCTCGGGAGTCGAGGGCCAGCTGGACACCTGGTGGTCGTTGAGGTCCTCGATCTCGGGCGGCATCAGGTCGCCGGAGAGGAGCGTCGTCTCGCTGAGGTGGAGCGGGAGGCCGAAGCGGGCGAATCGCTCGAGGACCTCCAGGGTCCGCTCCTCACCCCAGTAGCCCTGATGCATGTGGCTCTGCAGGCCGATCGCATCCACCCGGATCCCCGCCTCGAGCACGCCTTCGATGAGGCACTCGTAGGCCGTGGACATGTCGAAGTCGTTGAGGACGAGACGTACGCCGGGGTCGGCTGCCCGCGCCTCCTCGAAGGCCAGGCGTGCCATCGGGATGCGGCCGAGTTGCCGGCACAGCCGGGTGACGGCGTTCTGCCGGTCCTCGTTGTCGAAGACCGGCATGATCACCAGCTCGTTGATCGCGTCCCAGGTGTCGACCAGCCCGTCGAACGCGGTGATCTCGCGGTGGATCCGGGCGCGGAGGACCTGCTCGACCTTCTCGGTCGGCACGTCGAGGAGCCAGGCCGGGGAAAGGGTGTGCCAGGTCAGCGGATGCCCCTTGAGCGACACTCCGCGGTCGCGGAACCAGCGTGCCGCAGTGAGAAGCCGCTCGGTCTCGGGCTCGCCTCGCACCGGCTCGAAACCGGACCAGTAGAACGGGAGCGTCGCGGTGTTGAAGATCGCCAGCCACAGGTCCACGAGCCGCTCGGCCGTCTCGGGGTCGGCGCCGCCGAAGACCGCCTCGGGCGACTGCGCGGTGTCGGCGTTCGCCAGACCGATGAAGTCGAAGCCGGTGTTGCCGAAGGCGAAGGCGTGGCGGGTCTGCTCGACGACCAGGTCGGTGTCGGCGTACGCGCTGCCGTCGGGGCGGAGCAGCGTCAGCGTCACCTCGTGGGAGCGATGGCGGAGGGTCGGGTCGGGGGAGAGTGACTGGTTCACGAAAGACCTTCGGGGTGGGGAGGCGTGGGCGTAAATCGTTATCGACAACGATTGAAGAGCGCAAGGGTGTGCCCAGGCAGAGGTCGGCTAGATTGCGCGTCATGAGTGGATCGACGAGGAGCCGGAGCGCACTGGTGGTCGGTGCGGGGATCGGCGGGCTCACCGCAGCGCTCGCGCTGTCACGGACCGGGTGGCAGGTGACCGTCCTGGAGCGGGCGCCGGAGCTCGGCGAGGTCGGTGCCGGCCTCTCGATCTGGCCGCGGGCCTGGGGGATCCTGACCGACCTCGGGGTCGCCGACCGGCTCGTCGACGGGACCCGGCCTGCGATCCAGGCGGGGCTGCGCCGCCCCGACGGTCGTTGGCTGGCCAAGGTGCGTGCCGACGCCGTGGAGCGCACCCCGGTCATGGTGCACCGGGCGCGGCTGCACTCGGCGCTGGTGGCGACGCTCGCGGAGCGCGAGGGGGTCGAGCTACGCACCGGGGTGACCGTCACCGGTCTGGCCGGCCTCGACGACCTCGACCCCTGTGGCCCGGCCGACCTGGTGGTCGCCGCCGACGGCATCCGCAGCGTGATCCGGAAGGAGCTGCACCAGCGGGAGGACGTACGTCATGCCGGCTACACCGCCTATCGCGGCGTCACCGCGGAGCCGGTGCCGGGGGAAGCCTCGACCACCGGCGGGGAGACCTGGGGGACCGGGGTGCGGTTCGGCCACGTCCCGCTGGTGGACGGTCGGACCTACTGGTTCGCAACCGCCAACCGGCCCGCCGGGGAGACCGGCAGCGATCACCACGCCGACGTGACGGCTCTGGTCGGCGACTGGCACGACCCGATCCCGCAGCTGTTGGCGGCGACCCCGGCCGCCGCGGTCATCCGTGGCGACATCTGCGACCTTCGGCTCCCGCTGAGGCGGTTCGACCACGGCCGCGTCGTGCTGCTCGGCGACGCCGCGCACGCGACCACGCCCAACCTCGGCCAGGGCGCCTGCGCCGCCATCGAGGACGCCGCCGTCCTGGCCGCCCAGCTCGCCGGCCACACTCGCATCGACGGCGCGCTGGTCGCCTACGACCGCACCCGGCGCCCCGCGACCCAGCGGCTGGTACGGGCCTCCCGGCTGGTCGGTGTGCTCGGCCAGGTCGAGAACGGTCCGGTCGTGGCGGCCCGCGATGCCGGCCTCGCCGGGCTGGGGGCGATCGCGGGGCTGCTCGGCAGGTAGCCGTCACAGGCATGGGGCGACCGGTGTCTGGATGACCATGACGGCTACCTATCTCGCTCTGACCTTCATCGCCTCGGTCGCCGCCCTCGGCGGGGCGGTGCTCAACCTGACCGGACACCGGATCCCGGTGACCGAGGCCCAACGGCTCTCGGTGCCGTTGGAGTGGTTGAGCTTCCCGATCGGAGTGTCCTACGCGCTGGGCTTCCTCGGTCTGCTGGCCGGGGTGGCGGTGCCGGCGGTCGGGATCGTCGCGGCCGCCGGGTTCGTGGCGTTCTTCGTGCTCGCCATCGGCGCGCACCTACGGGTGGGCGACCGGAACCTGGGTCGCGCCGGGGCCGGTCTCGCGCTGGCTTCGGCGACGCTCCTTGTCACCGGGATCTACGCGGCGGGGCAGGACGATCTCGGCGGGGTCGTGTCGGCGTACGTCAGTGATCTGCCGGACCCGTGGTGGCCGGTCGTGCTGCTGGCGGTGATCCAGATCGGCGATGCGGTGATGTGCTTCAAGCCGGTCGGGTTCATCGCCCAGTGCTTCACCGATGTCGGGCTGCCGCGCGCGCTTTGGCCGGTGATGCCGTGGGTCAAGGTCGCCGCCACCGTCGGTCTGGTCGCCGGGCTGTGGGTGCCGTACGTCGGGGCGCTCACCAGCGCGGCCCTGGTCGTCTACTTCGTGTGCGCCGTCTCCGCGCACATCCGAGCCAGGGACATCGGCCGCAACCTCGTCCTCAACGCCACGCTGTCCCTGGTCCTGTGCGTGGCCGTGTTCGTGCTCTGCTTCCTCCGCTGAGCCTTGTCCAGGCGGCGCCGAACAGGGGCAGGCACGGCTCCACGCCGCTGACCTCGATGCCGCTGCCGTCGTCGGTCATCCCCGCTCGGCACCGCCGGGGTCCCGGACGTAGTCGAGGAGGTCGGCGGCCGCTGAGGTGTAGCGGTCCACCTCCTCGCCGCTGTCGCAGGTGCACAGCACGATCGTCACCTCGCCGGCGCGGGGCCAGATCGCCTCCCAGGTCGCGCCGGCCTGCTCCCAGCGGAGCAGTCGCTCGAGATCCTCTGTCATCGTGCGGCGTCTGGGCGGTCAGCCGAGGACGGCGTCGACGGACTGGGCCCAGAGGCCGGCGGCCTCGTCGATGTCCGCGGAGCCGACCACCAGGGCCGGGATGAACCGCACGACCTGGCCCCAGGCGCCGCAGGTGAGCAGCAGCAGGCCACGCCTGGCGGCCTCCTGCTGGGCCGCGGCGGCGGTGGCGCCGTCGGGCTCGCCGTCGGGCGTGCGGAACTCGTTGCCGAGCATGAGCCCGAGGCCGCGTACGTCGGTGATCGCCTCGTGCTTGCTCGCGACCTGCTCCAGGGCGGAGCGGAGCTCGGCGCCACGCTCGGCGGCGTTCTTCACCAGCCCCTCCTCCTCGATGACGTCGAGGGTTGCCAGGGCCGCCGCGCACGCGACGGCGTTGGCGCCGTAGGTGCCGCCCTGGGAACCCGGCCAGGCCTTCGACATCAGCTCCTCGCTCGCCGCGATCGCGGACAGCGGGAAGCCGGAGGCCAGGCCCTTGGCGGTCATGATGATGTCGGGCCGGGAGCCGAAGTGGTCGTGTCCCCAGAACTCGCCGGTGCGGCCGAAGCCGGTCTGGACCTCGTCGATGACGAGCAGGATCCCGTGCCTGTCGGCACGCTCGCGCAGCCCGTCGAGGAAGGCCCGGTCGGCGGGTACGTAGCCGCCCTCGCCGAGGACCGGCTCGACGAGGAACGCGGCCGTCTCGGCCGGGGCGCTCTGGGTCTGCAGCGTGTAGTCGAGCTGGCGCAGGGCGAACTCGGTCGCCTGCTCCTGCGGCCAGCCGAAGTGCGGTGCGTCGGGGAAGGGGGAGACCACCACACCCGCCATCAGCGGGCTGAAGCCGGCGCGGAACTTGGTGCCCGAGGTGGTCATCGAGGCGGCTGCGACGGTGCGGCCGTGGAAGCCGCCGTGGAAGACGATGATGTTGGGCCGGCCGGTGGCCTGGCGGGCCAGGCGGATCGCGGCCTCGGCCGCCTCCGAGCCGGAGTTGGCGAAGAAGAGGCTGTCGAGGCCTTCGGGGAGCACGGACCCGAGCCGGTCGACCAGGTCGAGGAGAGGTCGGTGCCGGACGGTCGTGTACTGCCCGTGGATCAGGTTGGCGATCTGGCGCTGGGTGGCCTCGACGACCTTCGGGTGGCTGTGGCCGGTGCTGGTCACGCCGATGCCGGCGGTGAAGTCGAGATAGCGGCGGTCGGCCTCGTCGAAGAGCTGGACGCCCTCGCCGCGAGCGGCCACGACCGGCGTCGCCTGCTTGAGGATGGGGGAGAGCTTGGCCACCGTGGACTCCTGTCGATTGTTGACAATCTGACCCGCTACTACACTAGGCCAGCGTCCGCCGGCTGTCAGCCGGACGGCCGGATGCCGACCTGGGAGGCTGATGCATGATGGGCGGAGAACCGAACGAGGCACGGGTCGTGGCACAGGTGCCGAAGGGGCTCCTTGTCGCAGGTCAGTGGGTGGATGCCGGTGACGGCGGCACCTTCGACGTCCTCGACCCGTCGACGGGGGAGGTGCTCTGCGCGGTCGCCGACGCGACCGCCGAGGACGGGCGGCGCGCGCTCGATGCCGCCGCGGGCGCGCAGAAGGAGTTCGCCGCGACCGCGCCGCGGGCCCGGGCGGACATGCTCATGGCCGCCTTCGATCTCCTGCACGAGCGGATCGAGGACCTCGCGCTGCTGATGACCCTGGAGATGGGCAAGCCGGTGGCCGAGGCGAAGGGCGAGATCGCGTACGCCGCGGAGTTCTTCCGCCACTTCGCCGAGGAGGCCGTGCGGATCGAGGGCGACTACCAGACCGCGCCCGCCGGCGGCTCCCGTTTCCTGATCACGAAGCAGCCGGTCGGACCGGCGCTGCTGATCACACCGTGGAACTTCCCGATGGCGATGGGGACGCGCAAGATCGGGCCGGCGATCGCGGCCGGCTGCACCAGCATCATCAAGCCCGCCCAGCAGACGCCGCTCTCGATGCTGGCGCTGGGGGAGATCCTGCGTGAGGCCGGTGTGCCCGACGGAGTCGTCAACATCCTGCCGACGACCCGGCCGGGTGCGCTGACCGAGCCGTTGCTGAGCTCCGGCGTGATCCGCAAGCTCTCCTTCACCGGCTCCACGGCGGTCGGGCGGGTGCTGCTCGCCCAGAGCGCGGAGAAGGTGCTGCGTACCTCCATGGAGCTCGGCGGCAACGCCGGCTTCGTCGTCTTCGAGGACGCCGACATCGACGAGGCGGTCGCGGGTGCGCTGGCGGCGAAGATGCGCAACACGGGGGAGGCGTGCACGGCCGCCAACCGGATCTTCGTGCAGCGCTCGGTCATCGACGAGTTCGGCGAGCGGCTCGCCAAGGCGATGTCCGAGCTGCCCGTCGGCCGCGGGGTCGAGGAGGGCGTACGCGTCGGGCCGCTCATCGACGAGACCGCCAGGGAGAAGGTGCAGACCCTCGTCGACGACGCGGTGGCCGGTGGCGCGCGGGTGCTGACCGGAGGCACCGCCCCGGACGGGCCCGGCTACTTCTACCCGCCGACCGTGCTGACCGGCGTGCCGGTCTCGGCCCGGATGGCCAGCGAGGAGATCTTCGGCCCGGTCGCACCGCTGACCCCGTTCGACACCGAGGACGAGGTCGTCGCGGCGGTCAACGACACCGAGTACGGCCTGGTGAACTACGT
This sequence comes from Nocardioides sp. NPDC057767, assembly GCF_042798275.1. Taxonomy (NCBI): domain Bacteria; kingdom Bacillati; phylum Actinomycetota; class Actinomycetes; order Propionibacteriales; family Nocardioidaceae; genus Nocardioides; species Nocardioides sp. NPDC057767. The sequence goes on from NZ_JBHVKJ010000003.1 coordinate 93,035, forward strand.
CTTCACCAACGACCTGCGCCGCGGTCTGCGGGTCGCCGAGGCGCTCGAGTCCGGGATGGTCGGGCTCAACCAGGGTGTGGTCTCCAACCCCGCCGCGCCCTTCGGTGGCGTCAAGGCCTCGGGGCTGGGGCGGGAGGGCGGGCGTACCGGGATCGAGGAGTTCCTCGAGACCAAGTACGTCGGGATCGCGATGTGACCCGACCCTGATCCGGGCGGCTAGACGTAGCCCGCGTCGTTGTCCTCGGCGTGGATGAGGCGACGCAGGGCCTCGTCCATGTGCTGCTCGACGCGCTTGAGGGTCAGCTTCACGTCGCCGGCCTCGATGGCGTCGACGATCTGGTTGTGCTCCTCGACCAGCTCGAGCGGCTGCTGGTAGGTGCCCTCCAGCGCGGTCAGGCACATCCGGGTCTCGACGATCAGGGTCTGGTGCATCCGGGCCAGGCGTCGGCTCCCGGAGCACTGCACCAGCACGTCGTGGAAGTGGAAGTCGGCGTCGCTCAGCGCCGCCGGGTCACCCAGCTCGAGGGACTTGGTCATCGCCTCGCAGGCGGCGCGCAGCTCGCGCAGGGCCGCGGGAACCCGCGCCCGGGCGATCATCGTTGCGGCGGCGCCCTCGACGGCGGCCCGGGCCACGTAGACGTCTCGGATGTCGGCTTCGTCGAGCTCGATCACGAAGAGCCCACGGTTGGGCTCGCTGCGGAGCAGGCCCTCCTGGACCAGGCGCTGCATGGCCTCGCGCAGCGGCCCGCGGCTGACGCCGAACTGGGCCGAGAGCGCGGTCTCGCTCAGCTGCGCTCCGGGCTGGAGGGTGCGCTCCATGATCGCCGTGCGCAGCTGGCGAGCGATGACCGAGGCCGTGGACTCTCTGTGCACGGGCTCGAAGCTCGATGTCGCTGTCAACGTGGTCTCCGATAGGTCACCGAGAAAGAGTTCTGATTGTTGACAATCATTGCATGTGGCCAGGACCGCGGGGCGGAAAGACCACCGAGCGGGCCGGGCACGAATGACGCGCCCGGCCCGCTCGTCAGCAGTCGCCGATCAGAGGGTCTGGGCCTTGTCGAGCTCGGCGAGCTCGGCCTCGGACTCCGGTGTACCCGGGATCTCGGTGCCCCGGATCGACTTGCCCGCCGTCTCGACGACGAAGAACAGCGCGATCAGACCGACCACCGATCCGGCGATCATGTAGTAGGCCGGCATCAGCACGTCGCCGGTGGCGCCGATCAGCGCGTTGTTGACGTACAGGGCCGTGCCGCCGAAGGCGGCGGTGGAGATGTTGTAACTGATCGCCATACCGCCGTAGCGCACCTGCGAGGGGAACATCGCCGGGAACGTCGCCGAGATCGTCGCCAGTTGGGCGACGTAGACGATGCCCAGCACGGTGAACCCGAGGACCGCCGGCCAGAAGCCCTGGCCGATCAGGAGGAACATCGGGACCGACAGCACGATCAGCCCGATGAAGGAGCCGCCCCACATCGGCTTGCGGCCGACCTTGTCCGAGAGCGCTCCGGCGATCGGCAGGAAGACCAGCATCGCGATCTGCCCGAAGATGACCAGCAGGTCGGCGTCGGTGCTGCTGAAGCCGGCTTCCTTCTGCAGGTAGGTCGCCATGTAGGCCAGCAGCGTGTAGTTGGCGATGTTGAGCGCGGCGACCAGGCCGATCAGGGTGAGGATCGGCTTCCAGAACAGTGCGAAGAGATCCTTCAGCGCGGCGCCGGCGCCGCCCTCGACGGCGTCCTGCGTCTCGAGCTCCTGGAAGACTGGCGTCTCCTCGAGCTTGGTCCGGATGTAGAGGCCGATGAGGCCGATCGGACCACCGATCAGGAACGGGATACGCCAGCCCCACTCGGTCATCGCCGCGTCGCCGATGATCGACTCGGTGGTGAAGACGACCGCGATGGCGGCGGTGAAGCCGACGATGGTGCCGAACTCGAGGAAGCTGCCGTAGAACCCGCGCTTCTTGTCGGGTGCGCACTCGGCCATGTAGGTCGCGGCGCCGCCGTACTCGCCACCGGTCGAGAATCCCTGGATCACCCGGAGCAGCACGAGCAGGACCACGGCCCAGATGCCGACCGAGTCGTACGTCGGCAGGCAGCCGACCAGGAAGGTGGCGGCCGCCATCAGGATGATCGTCATCGCGAGGACGCGCTGGCGTCCGATGCGGTCGCCGAGCGGGCCCCAGAAGAGGCCGCCGAGCGGTCGCAGGATGAACGAGATCGCGAACGTCAGAGCCGTGCCCGCGAATCCGTACTCCGGGAAGAAGTTGGCGGTGATCTCTGTCGCGACATAGGCGAAGGCGCCGTAGTCGAACCATTCGGTCGCATTGCCGACCGCTGAGCCCGTGATGGCTCTTCGGAGCTTCGACTTGTCGGGTTGTGCCTCGTCGGAGGGGATGGATGGGGTTCCGGACATTTCTTCTCACCTATTCGGTGTGATTGATGGCTGGGGACCGCTTTTGACCCGCAGTGTCGACAGTAGGTTTGTCAACAATTCTCGTCACGTTAGCGCTGTCTGTGCGCCCTGGCTAGGGCGCGGCGATGGTGACGCAGGGTGGGGCGGGAGGTTTACATAAAGCCGCGAGGCTACCCGAACAGTGCTCCGAGTCGTGGCAGGGGGCGAGGCCTCCCGGCGAGTCGCAGGCCCTCCCAGACGGTCACCTGGTTGGCCGTCAGCACGGGTTTCCCGACGGCTTTCTCCAACGTATCGATGCAGGTCAGCGTGTGCAGCGCGGTGTCGGGTACGAGGATGGCCTCGGCCTCGGGAACGTCGACAGCCACGGTCATCTCCAGGACCGCATCCGGGCCCAGGCGGCCTGCGTCGACGGCGGTGAAGATCCCGCTGGCGCCGAAGGAGACGACCTCGATCCCACCCGCCGCCAGGAAGGTGCGGAAGTGTCGGGCCAGATCCTCGGGATAGGAGGCGGCGACGGCGACCTTCCCGAGCCCGAGCGCCCGGGCCGCCTCGACGAACGCGATCGAGGTCGACGAGGCGGGTACGCCCAAGCGCTCGCTGATCGCGGCCGCCTGGGCCGCGGCGCCGTCCCGGCCGTAGACGAAGCTGCCGGAGGTGCACGCCCACATCACCGCGTCGGGGGAGTGGACCGCGATCGCGTCGGCGCCCTGGGCGAGCCTGGCCGCGGAGCCGGTGTCGAGCAGGGCCTCGACGGTGTGCTCGTCGCGACCCATGGAGGTGTGGACCAGCGGGAGCCAGATCGTGCCACCGAGCGTGTTCTCGAGCGCGGGGAAGTCGTCCTCGGCCGCGTAGCCGGGATAGAGCAGCCCGATCACCGGCGGCCGGGTCATGAGGCGTGCCCCCACAGGTGCTCGGTGGTCGGCGGGGTGCGCCCGAGCAGCCGGAGCGCGGCTTCCATGGTCGCCCGGTTGGCGGAGATCACCGGTTTCCCGAGCTCTGCTTCGAGCCGGCCGATGATGTCGTACGTCGCCAGGTTGGTGCAGGAGACGACGACCGCCTCGGCCGCGTCGGTGTCGGCGGCTCGCACCAGGTCGAGCGTGGTCTCGTAGGGAACCTCCCAGATGTGGTGGCCCAGCCCGAGGTCGCCCGCGCTCACCACGGCGATCCCGGCCTCGGCGAGGAAGCTGGCGAACCGTGCGGCGAGGGTGGCGTCGTAGGGGGTGGCGACCGCGACCCGCAAGACGTGCAGGGCGGCGAGCGACTCCAGCACGGCGCCGGAGGTGGTGACCGCGGGGGCGCCACCGACCCTGCGCATCGCTGCGGTCAGCCGGCGCTCGCCGTGTCGGCCGTGGACGAAGCTGCCGGAGGTGCAGGCGTAGACGTAGACGTGGGGCTCGGCGGCCGACAGGTCGCGCACGGCCTGCTCGACGACCGCGGCCTCGCTGATCTCCTCGGCCATCTCCAGGGTGACCGCACGGTCGGTGAAGGGCGTCCGGGTGAAGAGCAGGCTGGTGTCGGGCGGGGCCCAGCGCCACAGCTCGTGGTCGAGCACCATGTCATGGGGAACGACCACGGCGATGCGTACCGTCGGGGACATCGCACCTCGCTAGGATTGTTGACAATCTGCAAACTGCCCTCCTAGCGTAGTCTCGGATTGTTGCGGAGGTGTGTCGATGCGACGGAGGATTTTTCTTGGAGACGTCCCGGCGCCCCGCGATCACGATCCTCTGTCCGCCTGACGGCGGAAGACCCGCCGGGCTGGAGAGCGTCGAGGCCGCCGCCGAGGTCACCTACACCGATGCCGCCGGTCTCGCCGACGCGCTCCGCGGAGCCGAGGCGCTCCTGCTGTGGGACTACTTCTCCGAGGCCGTCAGCGACGCCTGGCCGAGCGCCGACTCGTTGCGCTGGATCCACGTCGCCGCCGCTGGGGTCGACAAGCTGCTCTTCCCCGAGCTGGTGGAATCCGACGTCGTGGTCACCAACGCGCGCGGCATCTTCGACCGGGCGATGGCCGAGTTCGTGCTCGGCTCGATCCTGGCCGTGGTCAAGGACCTCCACCGCAGCCACGACCTGCAAACCGCCCGCACCTGGCATCGCCGCGAGACCCGGCTGCTCAGCACCGAGACCGCGCTCGTGGTCGGCACCGGCGCGATCGGCCGTGAGACGGCCCGGCTGCTGCGCGCGGTCGGGATGGACGTACGGGGCGCCGGCCGCACCTCCCGCAGCGGCGATCCCGACTTCGGCGAGGTCGTCGCGAGCGCCGACCTGGCGGCCCATGTCGGCTGGGCGGACCACGTCGTCGTGACGGCACCCCTGACCGCCGAGACCCGGCGTCTGATCAGCAAGGACGTACTCGCTGCGATGAAACCGGGCAGCCACCTCGTCAACGTCGGTCGCGGGCCGATCGTCGACGAGGAAGCGCTCGTCTCGGCGCTCCGGGACGGCCCCCTCGAGGCGGCGTCGCTCGACGTCTTCGAGGTCGAGCCGCTCCCGCCCGACAGCCCCCTCTGGGCCATGCCGGGAGTCGCGGTCTCGGCCCACATGTCCGGCGACTACGAAGGCTGGCGGGAGGCGCTGGCGCGTCAGTTCGTCGACAACGCCGGGCGCTGGCTGAGCGGTGAGCCGTTGCTCAACGTCGTCGACAAGCAGCACGGCTTCGTCGTCGCGGAGAAGGGGGAGCGGGCATGACCGAGCCCGGCCTCAGCGCCCTGACCGCTGCCGAGCTCGTGGCCGGCTACCGCACGGGTGCCTTCACGCCGCTCGACGCGACCCGGTCGGTCCTCGACACGATCGAGGAGCGCGACCCTGCGGTGAACGCGTTCGTCCGTGTCGACGCGGACGGGGCGCTGGCGCAGGCGGCCGCGTCCACCGAGCGGTGGCGTGCCGGGCGTCCGCTCGGCGGTGGCGACGGCGTACCGACCTCGGTCAAGGACATCCTGTGGACGACCGGATTGCCGACAATCCGCGGCACCTGGCTCATCGACGAGGCCGGGCCCTGGCCGGAGGACGCGCCCGCGGTCGCGCGGCTACGTGAGGCCGGTGCCGTGATCACCGGGAAGACGACGACTCCGGAGTTCGCCTGGAAGGGCGTCACCGACTCGCTCCGCCACGGCTCGACCGGCAATCCCTGGGACCCCGGGCTCACCTCGGGCGGCTCCAGCGGCGGCGCCGCCGCCGCGGTCGGACTCGGCATGGGTCCCTGGGCGCTCGGCACCGATGGCGGCGGCTCGGTCAGGATCCCGGCCTCCTTCACGGGCACCGTGACGATCAAGCCGACCTACGGCCTGGTGCCGCTCTACCCGGCCAGCCCGTTCGGCACCCTTTCCCACGCCGGCCCGATGACCAGAACGGTGAGAGACGCCGCGGCCCTGCTCGACGTGATCGCCGGCTTCGACTCGCGCGACTGGTCCGCGATGCCGACACCCACAGCCTCCTTCCTGGCCGGCCTGGACGGGGGAGTCGAGGGGCTGCGGATCGGGTTCTCGCCCACGCTCGGGTACGTGAAGAACGACCCGGAGGTCGAACGCCTCGTCCGCGCGGCGGCCGCCGTCCTGGAGTCCGAGGGTGCCCTCGTCGAGGAGGCCGACCCAGGCTTCGCCGACCCGGTCGAGGCCTTCGACGTGCTCTGGTTCTGCGGCGCGGCCAAGGTCATCGACGCCTACCCGGCCGGCGCGGTCGACCGGATCGACCCGCTGCTGCGCGAAGGCATCGAGACCAAGGGCCGCGGCACCGCGGCCGACTACCTCGATGCCACCGCCGTCCGGATGGACCTGGGCCGGCTGATGGGGCGGTTCCACGAGACGTACGACCTGCTGGTCACCCCGACCATGCCGATCACCGCCTTCGAGCGGGGCCTGCAGGCGCCGCAGGGGTGGCCATCGCAATGGTGGCCGAGCTGGACGCCCTACACCTACCCCTTCAACATGACCCAGCAGCCGGCGGCGAGCGTGCCGTGCGGCACCACCGACGCCGGGCTGCCGGTCGGCCTCCAGATCGTGGGCGCCCGCCACGACGACGCCCGGGTGCTGCGAGCGGCGCGGGCGTACGAGCGGGCCAGCGGTGAGCTGTTCGCCCGACCTGTCGACAATCCGCGAGGAGACCGATGAGCCGCTACATCACCGTCACCCTGGAACGCCGAGGGGTCTCCTGCCTCGCTCGGCTGCTCGACGAGGAGGCGCCGCGCACCGCGGGCGCCGTGTGGGACGCGCTGCCGCTCAGCGGCCAGGTCTTCCACGGCAAGTACGCCCGCAACGAGATCTACCACCTGGTCCCCGCCTTCGCCGCGAAGGAGCCGGGCAAGGAGAACACGACCGTCACCCCGATCCCGGGAGACCTGTGCTACTTCGCGTTCTCCTCCGACGACCTCGGCAACCCGTCCTACGGCTACCCGGAGGACCGTGGGCCCGGGGGGATGGCCGAGATCGTCGACCTCGCGCTCTTCTACGGCCGCAACAACCTGCTCATCAACGGCGACCAGGGATGGGTGCCGGGCAACGTCTTCGGCACGATCGTCGACGGTCTCGAGGAGATGGCGCAGGCCTGCCAGGACGTCTGGATGAACGGCGCGACCGACGAGGTCCTCACCTTCGCGCGCTCGCACGAGGACACCCCTTAGGCGGCTGCGAGCCGGACGGATCGGGTATCGGTCAGGTGTCTGGGTTTCCGTCGATAGGGTTTGGGCATGTCTTGGTTGGAGCGCAACACCCATCACTGGGACGACTGGTCGCTGGCCGAGCTCGTCGAGGCGAAGCAGGGGCAGCGGGTCAGCCTCGTGGTCCCGGCGCGTAACGAGGCCGCGACCGTCGGCGACCTGGTCACCACGCTGCGCACGAGCCTGATGGAGACCTCCGACCTGGTCGACGAGCTCGTCGTCATCGACTCCGACTCCTCCGACGAGACCGCGCGGATCGCCTCGGACGCGGGCGCCGACGTCTACGCCTCGGCTGCGATCCGGCCCGATCTCGGCTCCTACCCCGGCAAGGGCGAGGCGATGTGGAAGTCGCAGTTCGTGACCACCGGCGAGCTCATCGTCTTCATGGACGCCGACCTGACCGAGTGGGACACCCATTTCGTACGCGGCCTGGTCGGCCCCCTTGTCAACAATCCGACGATCGAGCTGGTCAAGGGCTTCTACCGACGCCCGGGAGAGCACGGCCTCGACGGTGGCCGGGTCACCGAGCTCGTCGCCCGCCCGTTGCTGGCCCTGCACCGCCGGCCGCTGCGCGACCTGATCCAGCCGCTGGCGGGGGAGTGGTCGATCCGCCGCTCGCTGTTCGAGCGGCTGCGGGTCCCGACCGGCTACGGAGTGGAGCTGGCCGCGCTCGTCGACACCCTGGACACCCGTGGGATGGACGCGATCGCCCAGGTCGACCTCGGCCAGCGGGACCACAGCCACCAGGATCTCTTCGACCTCGGCCTGATGGCGACCCAGATCGTGGGCATGATGTCGCGTCGCCTCGGCACCGGCCCGGCGGGCGACGACGTCGAGATGCGGCAGTACATCCCGATCGACGGCTCCACGAAGGTGCTCGACCGAAGCGTGAGCCTCCTGGAGCGGCCGCCGCTGAGTGACGGCTCGGGCGGCGGTATGGTCGCCTGATGCTGCGCCTCGGACGACACGATTTCGGTGATGACGACGCGCTGATGATGGCGATCGTCAACCGCACCCCGGACTCGTTCTTCGACAAGGGAGCGACCTGGGCCGAGGACGCGGCCTTCGAGCGCGTACGTCTCGTCGCCTCCCAGGGTGCAGAGATCGTCGACATCGGCGGGATCAAGGCGGCCCCCGGGGCCGAGATCGACGTCGCGGAGGAGAAGGCCCGGGTGGTCGACTTCGTCGCCCGGGTGCGTGAGGAGTTCCCGGCGCTGGTGATCTCGGTCGACACCTGGCGCGCCGAGGTCGGCGACGCGGTGTGCGCTGCCGGCGCCGATCTGCTCAACGACGCCTGGGGTGGTGCCGACCCCGAGCTCGTCGACGTCGCCGCCGCCCACGGCGCCGCGATCGTCTGCACTCACACCGGGGGCGTGACACCGCGGACCAGGCCCTACCGGATCGAGTACGACGACGTGGTGCGCTCGGCGATCGACGACACCCTGGCCTACGCCCAGCGCGCCCTGGATGCCGGCGTCGCCAAGGAATCCATCGTGATCGACCCGGCCCACGACTTCGGGAAGAACACCTTCCACTCCCTCGAGATCACCCGCCGGCTGGGAGAGATGGTCGAGACCGGCTGGCCGGTGCTGGTCTCGCTCTCCAACAAGGACTTCGTGGGTGAGACCCTCGACCTGCCGGTCGGTGAGCGCCTCCTCGGCACCCTGGCCGCGACCTCGGTCTGCGCGATGGCCGGGGCGCGCGTCTACCGGGTCCACCAGGTCATCGAGACCAGGCAGACCGTCGACATGGTCTGGACGATCGCCGGGCGCCGCCGCCCGGCGCGAGCGATCAGGGGGTTGCAGTGACGCGAGTGGCGCTGGTCCCGGGATGCCTGGCCCTGCTGCCGGAGTACGCCTCGATCGATGACCCCGTCGACGAGCTCCGCTCCGCCTGCCTGGCAGCGGTGGCCTGGCTGGGTGAGGACGTACGCGTCATCGCCGGTGCGCAGGGCGCCCGCATCGCCGCTGCCCTGCTGGCCGAGGTCGGTGCGGTGCCGGTGACGGACGAGGAGACTGCCTACCTCATCGTCGGCAACGGCTCGGCCCGCCGCAGCGAGAAGGCCCCCGGCCATCTCGACCCACGGGCCGCCGATTTCGACGACGTGCTCGGCAAGGCGTTGGCCACACCCGATCCGGAGGCGCTCGGCGCGCTCGATCTCGACCTGGCCGAGGAGCTGTGGGCCGACGTCGGCCCGATCGTGGAGGCGGCCGGCCTGCTGCGTGGCGTCGGGACGGTGGCCGTCGACTACGACGACGACCCCTACGGGGTGCGCTACTGGGTGGCCCGCTGGGCGGCTCGGGCCGGGTAGTCCATCAGGTCGGTGAGACCGGCCGCGTAGACCTTCGGGGTCACGTCGCCCAGCATGAGCCGCTGCAGGATGAAGCCGGGCAGCAGGCCGGTGAGGACCATGGCGATGCGCTCGGGGTCGGCGTCCGGGCGGAAGCGACCGGCCTCGATGGCGGCCTCGGCGTAGGTGCGCCAGGCGGCGCGGATCCGCCGGGCCTCGGGCGCCATCAGCTCACGGACCTCGGGGTCGCGAGCTGCCTCGGCCCAGGTCTGCAGGGCGATCTTGGGGAGATCGACGCCGAGCTCCGCGGAGAGGTCGAGGAGGTGCTGGGTCGCGGCCTCGATCGCCACTTCCGGCGGGGGAGCGGCCGCGCCTGAGGCCGGATCGGGGGTGAACCGGGTGATCGCCTCTGCGATGGTCGTCAGACCTGACTCGGCGATCGCGCGGATGATGTCGCTCTTGCCGCGGAAGTAGGTGTAGACCGAGCCTGCGGACAGGCCGGACTCCTTGACGACCGCGGCCATCGTCGTCTTGTGGAAGCCGTCACGCTCCACGCAGCGCAGCGTCGCCGCGATGATCTGCTGGCGCTTCTCGGCACGGTGCTCCTCGCTGATCTTCGGCATGGCGAAAGCATACCTCAAAAGAAAACGAACATTCATTCTTGATAAATCCGGCGAGGCGGAGGAGAGTGTTCCTCAAAGAGAATGAACATTCGTTTTTTGAGAGGGAGCCCATATGTCCAAGTCAGTGAAAGCCGTGATCGGGGTCAGCCTCGGTCTGGTCACCTTGCTCACGCTGCTCATCTCCGCGTTCGCCTGGCCCACCAGCGAGCTCGAGCCGAGATCCCTGCCGTTGGTCGTCGCCGGCCCCGAGGCCGCGGTCACCCAGATCGAGACCCAGCTCGCCGCCAACGCGGGGGCGGACGCCTTCGAGATCACCGCCGTCGCCGACCGTGAGGGAGCGGTGGACGCGATCGAGGACCGCGAGGCGTACGGCGCGATCGTCGTCGGTCCCGCGGGCCAGGAGATACTGGTCGCCTCGGCCGCCAGCGCCAACGTGGCCCAGCAGCTCACCCAGATGGCCACCGCCATGGGTGCCGAGACCGGCACCCCGCCCCAGGTGACCGATGTCGTGGCCAGCGCGGAGGACGACCCGCGCGGCGTCGTCTTCGGTGCCTCGGCACTGCCGCTGGTGATCGGCGGCATCATGGCCGGCGCCATCACCTCTCTGGTGCTGACCCGCACCCGTGACCGGGTCGCGGCCGCCTTCCTGATCGCGATCGGTGGCGGTCTCGCGATGACCGGCGTGGTCCAGGGCTGGCTCGGCGCCCTGGAGGGCAGCTACCTGGCCAACGCCGGTGTCGTCGCCCTCGGCATCCTCGCCGTGGCGCTCCCGATCGTCGGGCTGCGCCACCTCATCGGCACCGCGGGCGTCGGCATCGTCGCGCTGCTCATCCTGCTGGTCGGCAACCCGCTCTCCGGGATCACCTCCGCGCCGGAGATGGTGCCGTTCGGCTGGCTCGGTCAGCTGATGCCCCCGGGGGCGGCCGGGTCGGCGCTGCGCGGCTTCTCCTTCTTCGACGGCGCCGGCACCACCACGCCGCTGATCGTCCTGGCCTCCTGGGCCGGGGTCGGCCTGCTCCTGACCGTGCTCCCGCACCGCGAGAAGGGCAGCGCCGAGGCCGAGAGCACCCAGCCGACCGAGCGTGACCTGGACGCCGTGGCACGGTAGTAATGGAGAGATGAGTCATCCACACGAGCCGGTCGGCGAGTGGTGGCGCGACCAGGTGGCCGCGCTCCACCGCTGGGGCCGGCTCGTGCTGCGTGACGAGGAGGACTCGGTCCACCAGATGCGTGTGACCGTACGCAGGATGCGCAGCGTCCTGGCGACCTACCGCCCGTTCCTCGACCCGGAGCAGACCGAGCCGCTCCGCGACGAGCTGAAGTGGCTGGGTGCCCTCCTCGGAGACGTACGCGACGCCGAAGTGCTCCGCAAACGGATCCGCCGCTGGGCGGCCGAGCACGGTCCGGCACCATCCGGTGTCGACGCGCTCCGGGCTGCCCTGGCCGAGCGCCAGGCCGTCGGGCGAGCCCGGCTCCTGCCGGAGCTGGACGGCGAGCGCTACCGCACACTCGTCGCGGCGCTGGCCGCGACCGACGGCTTTCCCTGGTCGGACGGCACCCCGGGCAAGAAGAGGCTGCGCAAGCGCGTCCGCAAGAGCTGGCGGCGTCTGGAGTCCGCGGTCGAGGCCGCCGAGTGCGCCGCTGATCCCGGCGAACGACGCCTGCAGCTCCACGAGGCCCGCAAGAAGGCCAAGCGCACCCGCTATGCCGCCGAGTCGCTGCGAGAGGTCTTCGGCAAGGACGCCGAGCGCCTCGCCGATGCCACCAGGTCGATCCAGTCGACCCTCGGTGATCTCAACGACTCCGTGGTCACGATCCGGGCGATCGAGGAGCTCCCGGAGCTCGACGACACCCTCCACCTGCTCCTCCATGCGGAGATGACCGCGGCCGACGACGCCGAGAAGCGGTTCGCCCCCGTCTGGAAGAAGGCGAACCGCTCGAAGGTCATTGGCTGGCTGGATCAGCCGACCGGGAAGTCGAAGTAGGTCTCCGGGTAGGGCTCCGCGAGCAGCGAGTAGTGCCACCACTCGTACTGGTAGCGGCTGAATCCGCACGACTCCATCACCGAGCACAGGTGCGACCGGTTGCGTGCCGCGACCTCCGCGACGCCGGCCGCGCCGTGGTGGGAGACCTCGTCCATCAGGTCGTGGTCTCCGCCCATGTCGAGCAGCGCGCCGGTGGCCAGGGAGAAGAGGGTCAGGTCGACGGTGCTGCCGCGGCTGTGGCCGGACTTCGTGGCGACGTACCCCTTCTCGAACATCTCCGGACGGGTGATCGCGGGGTAGTGGATGCGTCTGCGCTCGTCGTCGGCCGGAGCGGGTTCCTCGGCCCAGCGCAGGAACGCATCGACGGCGCGCTGGGGGCGGTAGCCGTCCCATAGCAGGATCCCGAAGCCGAGGGCCGCGGCCTTGTCCCGCGCCTCAGCGAGCGCGGCGCACAGCTCGCGGGTCCCGACGATGCGGTTGACCAGGTAGCCGTCCACCGGCTTGCCGGTGAAGTTGTCCCAGGTGGCGTACTTGCTGTCCCAGCGGATGCCCGGCACCAGCTCGTCGACGAAGGCGAAGCCCTCCCTCATCGTGCCGTCTCCTCCAGCGCGAGGGCGATCGCGCGGTCGAGGAGCTCGGTCATCGAGATCCCGGCCGCCGCCATCATCCGCGGGTAGCGGCTGTAGGAGGTGAGCCCGGGCAGGGTGTTGACCTCGTTGAGGACCACGGTGCCGTCGGCCTTCAGGAACATGTCGACCCGCGCCAGACCGCGGCAACCCAACGCGCGGTAGACCCGCTGCGCCTCGGTCTTGACCAGCTCCCGCGCCTCGGTCGGGATGTCGGCGGGCACGATGAATGTCGCGTTCTCCGAGCCGGTCTCGGGGGCGTCCTCCTGGTGGATCTTGAAGAAGCCGTGCGAGAGCACGACGTGGTCGACCTCCCCGGTGATCAGCTCTGCGCCGTTGCCGAGAACCGCGCAGCCGATCTCCTCGCCCACGACTCCCTCCTCGATGAGCACCTTCTCGTCGTACTGCCTCGCGGTCGCCACCGCCTCATCCAGCTCCGCGGCCGAGGTCACCTTGCTGACCCCGAACGACGACCCGGAGCGGGCCGGCTTCACGAAGACCGGGTAGGGGAGTACGCCGGGATCGCCAACAGTCTGCACGGTGTCGCCGGGGAACAGCGTCCAGCACGTCGGCGTCGCGATACCGGCCGCGGCGACGACCGTGTAGGCCAGCGACTTGTCCATGCACAGCGCCGAGCTCTGCACGTCGCAGCCGACGTAGGGAATCCCGGAGAGCTCGAAGAGGCCCTGGGGCGCGCCGTCCTCGCCGAGCTTGCCGTGCAGGACCGGGAGCACGACGTCGAGCCGGATGGTCTCGTAGCTGCCGCCGCGGTCGTCCTGGTCGAGGACCAGCAGCCCGTGGACGCTGCGGTCGGGGGAGAGCACCACCGGGCGGTGGGCGCCGTCCTCCCAGCTGGCCTCGGGCCCGTCGCACAGGCGCCAGTCGCCGCTCTTGGTGATGCCGATCCAGTAGGCCTCGTACGTGTCGGTGTCGAGGTGCCTGGCGACCTCCTGCGCCGACTTCACCGAGACGGGGTGCTCCTCGAAGACGCCACCGAAGATGATGCCGACCTTGACCTTAGACATGCGGAAACCTGCTTTCGAATTCTCGACAGTTCACGATGGAGTTCTCGACCGTGTCCATCAGGGCGTGGTCGGTGAAGTAGGCGATGTGGGGGCTGACCAGCACGTTCGGCATCTCCTGGAGCCGGGCCAGCCAGCCGTTGGGGATCTCGCGGCCGCGGAGGTCGGCGTAGAAGATGCCCTCCTCGCCCTCGATGACATCCAGGGCGGCGCCACCCAGCCGGCCTTCCTCGAGCGCCGCGACGAGCGCCGCCGTCTCGATGAGGCCGCCGCGACCGGTGTTGACGACGTACGCACCCGGCCGCATCCGGTCGATGCGGCGCCGGTCGAGCAGATGGTGCGACTCCACGCTGAGCGGCGCGTGGAGCGTGACGACGTCGCTGCGCTCGACCAGGGTGTCCAGGTCGACGTGCTCGACCCCGTCGACGGCGGGCCGGGGCCGGATGTCGTGGGCGAACACGTCGCAGCCGAAGCCGCGCAGCCGGTCGACGACCGCCGCGCCGATCCGCCCGGTGCCGACGACACCGACGGTCAGGTCGCGCAGCTCGCGCCCGCGTGTGGTCGTCGGGCGATAGTCGTGCGCGTCCGTGCGCCGGACCATCGCCTTCGCCTGGCGCACTGCCATGAGCATCAGCATCAGGGTGTAGTCGGCGACCGAGTCGGGTGAATAGGAGACGTTTCCGACGGTTATCCCGATACTCGCGGCGAAGTCGACATCGACGTGGTTGAAACCGACGCTTCGCGTCGAGATATACCGGACCCCGAGCTTTTGGAGAGCGAGAAGGGTCTCGTTCGATATCGGCGACTTGTGGCTGACGCTGATGCACCGGCGGCCGCGGGCGAGGTCGACGTTGTCCTCGTCGACCGGCTCGGTGGTGGTGGTCAGCGAGACGCCGTGGGCGGGCGCCAGGGAGTCGAAAAGGCGGCCCTCATCAGGGGCGCAGCCGTAGACCGTGATCCCGAAGGTCGTCGGGACGGCGGTGTGCGCCGTCGGCTCTGTCGGCGCCGTCAGGGTCGGCTCGTGGTAGATCATCGAGGCCAGCAAACCGAATGAGCGGTTGCGGCTCCGTATGGAGTTTCCGATATGCCGACGATAGGTGGAGCACGAGGTCGGGCGGAGTTATCGTGCGCATATCGATCAGCGGATACGCGCCGACAACATGGGATTTCCAACACTGAGGAGATGATTCCCCTCAGCTTGGACGAAATCGCCTCGTTGGTCGGCGGGAAGGTCATCGGCGACGGCTCGGTGACGGTGAGCGCCCCGGCCGTGATCGACGGTCGCGAGGCCGACCCGGGCGGCCTCTTCGTCGCGTTCGCGGGCGAGCACGCCGACGGCCACGAGTACGCACCACAGGCCGCCGAGGCCGGCGCCGTCGCTGTCCTCGGGTCGCGACCGACGGCGCTGCCGACGGTCGTGGTCGACGACGCGCAGGCCGCGCTGCAACGACTGGCCGCTCACGTCGTGGCCCTGTTGCGTGATCAGCTCACCGTGGTCGCGATCACCGGCTCCCAGGGCAAGACCAGCACCAAGGACATGATCGAGGCGGTGCTGTCGAGCGCGGCACCGACCGTCGCGACCTCCGGCTCGTTCAACAACGAGCTCGGCGTACCGCTCACGATGCTGCGCGCCGACGCCACGACGAGGTTCCTGGTGCTCGAGATGGGTGCCCGGCACATCGGCGACATCGCCGAGCTGACCGGCCTGGTCGCTCCCGACATCGCCGTGGTGACCAACGTCGGCCGGGCCCACCTGGGCGAGTTCGGGTCGCGCGAGGCGATCGCCGTCGCCAAGAGCGAGCTGGTGCGCGGGATGGCCACCGGCGGGACGGCCGTGCTCCATGCCGACGACCCGCGGGTGCTCGCGATGAGTGACCTCACCGCCGGCCCGGTGCTCACGTTCGGGGCCGGGGAGCGGGCGGACGTACGCGTGCGGGACCTGGCCCTGGACCGGCTCGGCCGACCCTCGTTCAGACTCCGGAACGACGGCACCACGGTCGTCGTCACGCTCCCGTTCGTCGGCGCCCACTGGGCGCTCAATGCCGCGGCCGCCGCGGCGGCGGGGCTGGCCGCCGGCGTCCGGCTCGGCCAGACCGCGACCGCGCTCGACACCGCGTCGATCTCGAAGTGGCGCATGGAGCTGCGTGCCCTGTCCAACGGCGCGACCCTGATCGACGACTCCTACAACGCCAACCCCGAGTCGACCCGCGCCGGCCTCGACGCCCTCGCCTCGATCGAGGCCAGACGCCGCATCGCCGTCCTCGGCGAGATGCTCGAGCTCGGTGAGATCAGCCGTGACGCGCACCACGAGATCGGGACGTACGCAGCCACCCGGGCCGACCTGGTCGTGACCATCGGCGAGGCCGCCGCCGTCATCGCGGACGGGGCGGGAATGAAGGCGGTGGCGCTGCCCGACAACGCCGCCGCGATCGACTGGCTGCGAAGCCACCTCGCGCCCGGCGACGTCGTGCTCGTCAAGGCCTCACGCGGAGCCCGCCTCGACCAGGTCGCCGCGGCGCTCGTCGTGGGCTGACTCGATGATCCCCGCCAGCAGGGTTCCGGCCCGGAGGAGGGCGAGCGTGCGCCGTGCGATGGTCGCGAGTCGCGCCTCGAGGGCTGTGATCGTGTGGCTCACCTCGTCGAGCTCTCGGACCGCGGCGATCGCCTTCTGTACCTCCGGGATGCGGTAGCCACCTGCTCGAAGGGCAGCGGTGATGCGTGCTTCGCGGATGGCAGTGAGCGGGTAGCGGCGCGCGGTGCCTGCCCGCGTCGGGACCCGTTCGGGGGCCACCAGACCAGACTTCTCCCAGAAGCGGAGCGTCGATGCCCTGACGCCGAGGGCCTGGGACAGCTCCGTGATGGTCATCGAGTCGCTCTCGACCGGCTTCGCATCGGTCCTCGCCTCGGAACGGATGGACTCCAGAGCGTGACGGGCCGCGAGCGCCTGCGCGCGCTCGTCGTCGAGCCTCGCGTGGAACCCGCAGATCAACGCTGCCCCCTGCCCGGCCGGCACGGTGCGGAGGTCCCGCATCGCGGTGCGGGCGTCGACCGGCCCTATCGCCTCCGCGAGACCGCGGTACGCACGAAGTGCGCTGACATGCGCGGCGGAGAACTGTCGATAGCCGTTGGCCGACCTGGTCGCCGCCGGGATCACGCCCTGCGCCTCCAGGTCGCGCACCTGCTGCACCGAGTATCCGGACGCTGCCGCGACGGCGGCGGTGTTCATCGGTCGGGGCGATTCGGTCGCGCTGTTCACCAGAACCCTCCATTAGCACTTCAAGCTCACACTTGAACCATGAGTATGGATGACATCCTTCAGACGATCCGAGCTTTCGACGGCGTCCTCGAACTCGCGCCCACCGAGGGCAGCGGATTCCCGGAGATCGCCTGGGGCGACCACTTCTTCTACTTCGCCCCCGACGGCCGGGTGCCTCAGCGCGAGCAGCCGTACGCCACCATCGTGACGAAGAACTACCCTGACGACACCCTGTGCGACCTCGACCGTCCCGATCGCTGGCGGCTGAACATCCACGTCGGGACGGACGCCTTCATCGAGCTCGTCGGCGAGCATCCTCGGGCCGAGGCGGCGCCCCAGGACTACACGCTCACCGACACGGTGCTTCCGCACCCGCTGTACCGGGCACAGGGCTGGGTGTCGATCGTCGACCCCGCCGCCGGCACACGAGAGCTGGTAGCCCAGCTCCTTCGCCGAGCGCACGAGGATGCCGAGCGCCGTACGGAGCGCCGCAACGGTCGAGAGGGGGAATCTCCGTCGTGACGCCCCCGCTCGGCCGAAGGCATGGCTGCCTGGTGGCGGTCACACGGACCGCACCAGCTCCTTGCTGGGAGCCGGGCTCGGCGGGGGCGAGGAGCGCCGGCGGCGCCACCACGGCCACGACAGGATCGCGGCGGCGGTGGCGCCTCCGGCGTTGAGGATGACGTCGTCGACCGAGGAGACGCGGCCGAGTGGCAACAGGTGCTGCATCACCTCGATGGACACCGACGCCGCGCCGGCCAGGACCAGGACCCGCCACACCGAGCGGAGCGCCGGGAAGCGGATGGGGCCGAAGAAGCCCAGCGCGGCGAAGATCAGCAGGTTGCCGATCAGCCCGATCGGGCCCATCGTCGCCATGTCCTCGAAGGGAACCAGGCTCACGTTGCCCGACAGGATGCCGTTGTTGCCGGGCAACAGGGTCAGCAGCACCCCCGGCACGGTGCCGTAGACGATGGCGACCTCCGCCAGCGAGTGGCGCCATGCCCGCGGCCAAGCCACCCCGAGTGCCCGGCGTAGCACCGCGAGCACCGGCACGGCCAGCACGGCCACCGGAAGAGCCAGCATCGTCAGGACGACGACCCCCGTCTCGGTCAGCGAGCCTGATTCGTTCACGATCATCCGATTCCCCAATCCTTCGCCATGCTGCTCAGCGCCCCCGTCGTCTCATGTAGAGGTCGAACGCCCGGTAGAGGATCGGCCGCAACGGCAGATCCCACTCGCCGACGTACCTCACCGCCCGGCCGCCGGTGCCGACCTTGAACTGGATCAGTCCCACGTGCGGGTCGTCGGCGGACAGGGTCGGGGTGATGCCCCGCAGGTCGTAGACGTCGCACCCGGCGGCCAGAGAGTCGCGGATCATCGCCCACTGACAGGCGTTGGAACCACGTACGTCCCGCTTCTGCGTCGAGGAGGCGCCGTAGACGTACCAGGCGTGACCGCCGACGCGGACGTAGATCGTCGCGGCCACGAGGTCGCCGTCGTGGCGGGCCAGGTAGAGCGCGATCCGCCGTTCCCCGTCTTCAGGGGAGTCCTCTGCGGAGAGCGCGGTGAACATCCTCTCGAAGTAGGCCAGCGGCCGCGGCGTGAAGTGGTCGCGCTCGGCGGTGTGCACGTAGAGGTCGTGGAAGGCCTTCAAATCCTCGCCGCCGGTGGAGGTGGTGACCTCGACGCCGGCCTTGGCGGCCTTCTTGATGTTGCGCCGCCACAGCTGGTTCATGCCCCGGAGCACCTCGTCCTCGGAACGGGCGGTTCCGTCCGGGCGCCGCAGCGGGATCTCGTACGTGAACTGCGGCTGTCCCGCCCCGAACCCGTCCTCGGGGTTCTGCGGGATCCAGCCTGAGTCGCGGAGATATCGCGTCACCTCGGCACCGGCCGGGTCCGGCCGGCCGGGGAGGTCGGTGAGCCGGGCGACCCCGGGGTCGGCGATGCCCTCCTTGACCTGGGTCGCGTCCCAGGTGTGCGTGGGCACCGGTGGCGCCACCCGGATCGCGAACGCACCCTGGGACCGCAAGTAGGAGACGAGCGGCGGGAACCAGACGGTGAGCCCGCCGGACCAGTCGATGTCCGGACCCCACGGCAGGTAGGCCAGGGTGTGGCCCAGCCGCGGCACGGGCCGGTGCAGCACCAGCCCGGTCCCGGCGAGCCGGTCGCCGGCGTACCAGCCCAGCGACTCGCTGCGCCACTCGGTCTTCACGTCGGCCCAGGCCGGGGTCTGCAGGAAGCTGACCGACCGGCGCGACCTGATGTGCTCGAGGTGCTCGGCGGGGCTGATCGGTCGGACGGTGAAGGTCACCGTGCCAGTGAACCCGAGGCGATGTCGTCAGGGCGTATGGCATTTCGGATACGTCGGCGATATGTCGTCCACCTAGGATCGGAGCATGCGGGTGCTGGTGGTCGAGGACGAGCCGTTGATGGCAGGGGCGATCCGGGACGGGCTGCGGCTGGAGGCGATCGCCGCCGACATCGCCGGCGACGGCGACACCGCGCTGGAGCTGTTGAGCGTGAACACCTACGACATCGCCGTGCTCGACCGCGACATCCCCGGGCCCTCCGGCGACGAGATCGCCAAGCGGATCGTCGCCTCCGGCACCGGGATGCCGATCCTGATGCTCACCGCGGCCGACCGGCTCGACGACAAGGCCTCCGGGTTCGAGCTGGGTGCCGACGACTACCTGACCAAGCCGTTCGAGCTGCGCGAGCTGGTGCTGCGCTTGCGGGCCCTCGATCGGCGACGTGCCCACAGCCGGCCGCCGGTGCGGGAGATCGCCGGCCTGCGGGTCGACCCGTTCCGCCGGGAGGTCTACCGCGACGGCCGCTACGTGGCGCTGACCCGCAAGCAGTTCGCGGTGCTCGAGGTGCTCGCCGCCGCGGAGGGCGGCGTGGTCAGCGCCGAGGAGCTGCTGGAACGGGCCTGGGACGAGAACGCCGACCCGTTCACCAACGCCGTACGCATCACCGTCTCCGCCCTGCGCAAGCGGCTCGGCGACCCCGCGATCATCGCGACCGTGCCCGGTGTCGGATACCGGATCGATGTCGGTTCCTAGACGCCCGGGGATGAGCGTCCGGCTCAAGCTGACGCTCAGCTACGCCGGGGTCATCGTGGTCACCGGGGTGCTGCTCCTCGCGGTGGTGTGGGTCTTCCTGCTGCGGTACGTCCCGGACGGGGTGTGGTTGGAATGGCCGCAGCAGGCCGGGCGACCGGGCGCACCCTTCGTCCCCAACCGCTCCGACCTCGAGCGTGCGTTCGCGCCGCGGGCGGCCACGATGATGGGCTTCCTGGTCGTGTTCGGGCTGGTGGGCGGCTGGATTCTCGCCGGCCGGATGCTCGCGCCGCTGAGGAGGATCACCGAGGCCACACGTACGGCCGCGACCGGATCGCTCTCGCACCGGGTCGATCTCGACGGCCCCGGTGACGAGTTCCGTGAGCTCGCCGACGCCTTCGACAACATGCTGGAGAAGGTCGAGTCGCAGGTGGCCGAGCAGCAGCGGTTCGCGGCCAACGCGTCCCACGAGCTGCGCACCCCGCTGGCGATCACGCAGACGCTCCTCGACGTCGCCGGCAAGGACCCGAACCGCGACGTCGACCAGCTCATCGACCGTCTCCGGCTGATCAACTCCCGTGCGATCGACCTGACCGAGGCGTTGCTCGTGCTCAGCCGTGCCGACCAGCGCTCCTTCGTCCGTGAGCGGGTCGACCTGTCCCTGGTCGCCGAGGAGGCGGTCGAGACGCTGCTGCCGCTGGCCGAGCAGCGCGGCGTACGGATCGAGGTCACCGGTGACCAGGCTCCGGTCAGCGGCTCCCCGGCACTGCTGCTCCAGGTGGCGACCAACCTGATCCACAACGCCGTCGTCCACAACCTGCCCGAGGACGGGTCCGTGTCGGTCGCCGTCACCGCCCGGGAGAGGAGCGTGGTCCTCACCGTCGCCAACACCGGTGAGGAGCTCTCCCGCGAGCTCGTCGCGACCCTCACCGAGCCGTTCCAGCGAGGCACCCAGCGCATCCACGTCGACCATGCCGGTGTCGGGCTGGGCCTGGCGATCGTCAAGAGCATCACCCGCGCCCACGACGGCAACCTGGCCGTTCTCGCCCGCCCCGGTGGCGGGCTGCGGGTCTCGGTCGAGCTGCCCCGTCTGCCCTAGCCGCGAGTCGGTCAGCGCGGCGTGGCCCCGGTGCGCAGCAGGTCGAGGGTGCGCGGCTCGATCAGGGTGGAGAGGGCGACCACGCTGGTCGAGCGGACGACGGCGTGGGACTGGTCGATGCGGACGAGCACCTCCTGGAGCTTCGCGTGCGACCCGGTCGCGACCTTGCAGAAGACGTCGAAGGAGCCGGTGGTGACGTACGCCTCCAGCACCTCGGGGATCTCGGCGAGGTCGCGGCGTACGTCCTCCAGGGCGCCTTGGGAGATCTCCAGCGTCACGAAGGCCTGCACAGCGTGGCCGGCCGCGGCCGGGTCGATCGTCGGCGCCCAGTCGCGGATCACGCCGGCCTCGGTCAGCTTGCGCAGCCGGCTCTGCACGGTGGCGCGGGCGACGCCGGCCACGCGGGAGAGCTCGAGGTCGCCGACGCGGGGGTGGGCGTGCAGGGTCTCCAGGAGGGTGACGTCGAGGTCATCGAGTTTCATGACCCGATGGTAGTCAGATTGTCTAGCGACAAGCTGAAGAGTCTGGTCCGATCTGACAGATTGACCAGTGCTCAGTGGTCAACTTGTTTGGTGTGACTCGGCCCACTTGACTTGCCCGCATGACGCTTGCAGACACCCTGACCAACCAAGAGAAGCTCGCCGGACTCGGGCTGGCCGAGCTGGAGCAGCTCGTCGGCCTGGTGGCCTACGACGACACCTCTGACCCGTTCCCGGTCACCGGCTGGGACGCGGTCGTATGGGCCGTCGGCAACGCCACCCAGACCGCTCACTTCTTCCAGAGCGCCTTCGGCATGGAGCTCGTCGCCTACTCCGGTCCCGAGACCGGAAACCGCGACCACCACTCCTACGTGCTGCGCAGCGGGGGAGTGCGGTTCGTGATCAAGGGCGGCGTCGCGCCCGAGAGCGAGATCATCGCCCACCACGCCCGCCACGGTGACGGCGTCATCGACATCGCCCTCGAGGTGCCCGACGTCGACCGCTGCATCGCCCACGCTCGCTCCGCCGGCGCCACCGTGCTCGAGGAGCCCCACGACGTGACCGACGAGCACGGCACCGTACGCATCGCCGCCATCGCGACCTACGGCGAGACCCGCCACACCCTGGTCGACCGCTCCGGCTACGACGGCCCCTACCTGCCGGGCTACGTGACCCGCACCTCGACGCTGAAGAAGCCCGAGGGCGCCCCCAAGCGCCTCTTCCAGGCGCTCGACCACGTCGTCGGCAACGTCGAGCTCGGCAAGATGGACGAGTGGGTCGACTTCTACGGCCGCGTCATGGGCTTCACCAACATGGCCGAGTTCATCGGCGACGACATCGCCACCGACTACTCCGCGCTGATGTCGAAGGTCGTCGCCAACGGCAACCACCGGGTGAAGTTCCCGCTCAACGAGCCCGCGATCGCCAAGAAGAAGTCGCAGATCGACGAATACCTGGAGTTCTACCAGGGTCCCGGCGCCCAGCACCTGGCGCTGGCCACCGGCGACATCCTGGCCACCGTCGACGCGCTGCGCGATGCCGGCATCGAGTTCCTCAACACCCCCGACTCCTATTACGAGGACCCGGAGCTGCGTGCCCGGATCGGTGAGGTGCGCGTGCCGATCGAGGAGCTGCAGAAGCGCGGCATCCTCGTCGACCGCGACGAGGACGGCTACCTGCTGCAGATCTTCACCAAGCCGATCGGCGACCGCCCCACGGTCTTCTTCGAGCTGATCGAGCGCCACGGCTCGCTCGGCTTCGGAAAGGGCAACTTCAAGGCTCTCTTCGAGGCCATCGAGCGCGAGCAGGAGCGCCGCGGCAACTTCTGATACCGCTGGTCGAGCCGGATTCGTGAGGAACGAGCGAATCCGTGTCGAGACCAACACGGTTCGTACGCGACTGTGTTGGTCTCGACACGCTCGCTGCGCTCGCGGCTCGACCGACGGCGGCGGGGATCAGCGGGACTGTTGGGCGAGGCGGACCGGTGCGTTGCCGGCGCCGTAGCCGTCGTAGCGCCGGCGGCGCTCGACGAGCTCGAAGAAGACCTCGCCGACGGTCTCGGTGTAGCAGTGCAGGTACTCGCCGTCGGCGTCGCGGTCGTAGAGCAGGTCGAGGTCGCGCAGGGTGGCGACGAGGTCCTCGGGCAGGGCGAAGCGGGCGACCAGGTCGTCGTAGTAGTTGCCCGGCACCTTCAGCGGCCGCAACCCGCGCTCGCGGGCGGCCGCGACGACGCCGATGATGTCGTGGCAGGCGAGCGCGACGTGCTGTGCCTGGCCCTGCTGCTCGGTCGGGAGCAGGTTCAGCGGCAGCCGTACGCCGCCGGCCGGCGAGCTCATCACCTGGCTGCGTACGAGGCCGGAGGGACCGGCGACCTCCTGGGTCGGCTGCGGGTTCAGCGACAGCACGCTGGTGTAGAAGAGGACCGCCTCGTCGAAGCTGTGCCAGGGCTGGACCAGGTTGACGTGGTCGATGCGGGCGCCCTGCCCGGTGCCCGACACCCCGCCGTGGAACTCGCCGATCCAGTCCTCCGCGAGCGAGAGGAAGACCTCGGTGCCGTCGGGGGAGGTGAACGCGCGCAGCGCCTGCTCACCGGCGTAGGTCCGGCGGTGGACCGGCGGTGCCATCAGCCGCGCGGCGCGCTCGGCAGCCGCGCCGGAGTCGGCGACATCGAAGCCGACCGCGGCGATCCGCGGCTCGGGGGAGGCGCTGGGTACGTCGTTGCACACGACGCGAGCCGAGCCCCAGGTCCACAGTCGCACCTGCTTGCTGCGGTGGCGGCCGCCGAAGTCGAAGCCGAGCTGCTCGAGCAGGACCTCGACGCCGGAGGTGTCCGTCGCCTTGATCTCGACGAAGTCGAAGGCCTCAGGCGCGGCGACCTCGGGCAGCCGGGGGAGCGGACCCGCCTCCTCGCCGAGCAGGTCGGCGGTGCGGTCGGCGAGCCAGCGCAACGATCTCTGGGCCTGGCGGGCGGTGCGCACCGGCTCGGTCTGCCGGAAGGTGTCGTTGAAGACCTCCAGCGAGAGCGGGCCGGTGTAGCCGGCGCGGAGCACGTGGCCGAGGAAGGACGGCAGATCGAAGCTGCCCTCGCCCGGGAAGAGCCGGTGGTGGCGGCTCCAGGAGAGCACGTCCATGCTGAGCGCGGGCGCGTCGGCGAGCTGCAGGAAGAAGATCTTCTCGCCCGGGATCTCCTCGATCTGCTTGGGGTCGTGGCCGCGCGAGAGGATGTGGAAGCTGTCCAGGCAGACCCCGACGTTGGGGTGGTCGGCGAGCTCCACGATGCGCCACGAGCGCCGGTAGTCGTCGACGAACCGGCCCCAGGCCAGCGCCTCGTACGCCAACCGGATCCCGTACGTCGCCGCGAGATCGCCCAGCCGACGCAGCTGCCCCGCGGAGACCGCGTCGTCGTCGACGGTGGCCGTGCCGACGTTGCTGCAGACCAGCATCAGGTCGATCCCGAGCCGCCGCATCAGCCGGAACTTCGCCTCGGCCCGGTGCAGCACGTCGCCGAAGGCCGACTCGTCGACGCCCTCCGCGTCACGAAAGGGCTGATAGAGGGCGAGGGTCAGGCCCAGTCGGGACGCCAGCGCCCGGATCTCCTCGGGGGACTGGGGTGCGGCGATGAGGTCGGGCTCGAAGATCTCGATCGCGTCGAAGCCGGCTTCGGCCGCGGCGTACATCTTCTGGACGAGGCCGCCGCTGAGGCAGACGGTGGCGATCGAGGTGCGCATGGGTCTCCGTTCGTGGCTAATGTACGAAACGGTACATTCATTGCTGCGGGTTGGGAAGCGGGTCGTGCTCTAGGCTCGGGGCATGGTTCAGTCGCGTGATGCCGAACGCACCCGGTCCGAGCTGCTCGAGGTCGCGACCGAGGTGTTCTCGGAGCAGGGCTACTCGGGTGCCCGGGTCGACGAGATCGCCGAGCGCACCCGCACCACGAAGCGGATGATCTACTACTACTTCGGCGGCAAGGAGGGGCTGTTCCTGGCCGTGCTCGAGGCGGCCTATCGCCGGATCCGCGAGCTCGAGCAGAGCCTGCATGCCGGTGATCTCGAGCCGGTGGATGCGATCCGTCGGATCGCCGAGCTCACCTTCGACCACCACGTCAACCACCCCGACTTCATCCGCCTCGTCTCCGTCGAGAACATCCACCGTGGCCGGCATCTGGAGAAGGTCGAGTCGTTGCGCGAGCTCGGCGCTCCGGCCGCCACCGTCCTCGACGAGGTGCTCGCGCGCGGTCGCGCCTCCGGCGAGCTGCGCGCCGACGTCGACGCCGTCGACGTGCACATGATGATCAGCGCGTTCTGCGTCTTCCAGGTCGCCAACAGCGCCACGTTCGGCTTCCTGTTCGGGCGCGACATGCTCGCCCCTGACGTGCGCGAGCGCCACCGCCGCATCCTCGGCGACATCGTCGTCGGCTGGCTCACCGCCCACTGATCGCCGGCCAGAAGAGCCCGTTCCCGCGCTGCGGGGACGGGCTCTTTGCTGTGTGGGGGTTGACGAGTCGAGGTGTGATGTGATGCCCTTCACTCTCGTAACGTACTAGTTCGTACATTAAGGATCGCCCAGATGAAGTCTTCGTTTCTCGTCGGCCTGATCGGCGCGGGAGTCGGCCCCTC
This sequence comes from Nocardioides sp. NPDC057767, assembly GCF_042798275.1. NCBI lineage: Bacteria > Bacillati > Actinomycetota > Actinomycetes > Propionibacteriales > Nocardioidaceae > Nocardioides > Nocardioides sp. NPDC057767. Next base: position 118,649 of record NZ_JBHVKJ010000003.1, read on the forward strand.
GCTGAGTCCGGCGCTGCACATGCGCGAAGGGTTCGAGCACGGGTTGTCGTACGCCTACAAGACGCTCGACATCACCGAGCTGGGCGTCCCGGCCGAAGGCGTGGGCGACCTGATGAGGGAGGCCCGGCGCCTCGGCTTCGACGCGCTCAACATCACTCACCCCTGCAAGGAGCTCGTGATCGAGCACCTCGACCGGCTCGACGAGACCGCGGCACGGCTCGGCGCGGTCAACACCGTGGTCTTCACCGACGAGGGTGCGGTGGGCTACAACACCGACACGACCGGGTTCGGCCACGCGCTGCGTACCGGGATGCCGGATGCGCCGCTCGGCACCGTCGTGCAGCTCGGCGCGGGAGGCGCGGGCTCGGCCGTCGCTCATGCGCTCGTGGGCCAGGGCGTGGAAAGGCTGGTCATCGCCGACATGGACCTCGACCGTGCCCAGGCGCGGGTCGAGGAGATCCGGCGCCACCACCCGGACAGCGCCGTCGAGGCGAGCCACGTCGACAAGCTGGCCGCGCTCGTGCCCGACGCCGACGGACTGGTCAACTGCACCCCGATGGGCATGGCCGACCACCCCGGCACGCCCCTGGACACCAGCCTCCTCCGCCCCGAGGCGCGAGCGGGCGGGGAGCGAAGCGACCGACGCCCTCTGTGGGTGGCGGACATCGTCTACCGGCCTCTGGACACCGCGCTGCTGCAGGCCGCGCGTGAGGTCGGCTGCCCGACGCTCCACGGAGGCAAGATGGCGGTCTACCAGGCCGTCGACGCCTTCCGGCTGATCACCGGCATCGACCCCGATGCCGAGCGGATGCTCGCCCACCTGCGCGAGCTGGCCGCGGCCGGCTGACCTCTGAACACCTCATCCACCACCCCCCACAGCCCGCGGTCAGGACCGCGGGACAGACCCCGAGGAGGACCCGATGGCGGGACCTGACATCGACAGCACCGAGAACCAAGAAGGCAAGACCCCGGTCCGGGCCGCACTGGCCAGCTTCATGGGCAGCGCGGTCGAGTACTACGACTTCTTCGTCTTCGGCTCTGCCGCGGCGCTGATCTTTCCGCACGTCTTCTTCCCCAGCGCCGGCGATGCCGCGCTGGTGATGTCGTTCGCGACGTTCGCCTTCGCGTACGTCGCCCGTCCTGTCGGCGCGGTCTTCGTCGGTCACTTCGGTGACCGGATCGGCCGCCGCAAGGTGCTGCTGTTCACCCTGCTGCTGATGGGCGGCAGCACGTTCCTGATCGGCTGTCTGCCGTCCTTCGACCAGGCCGGCTGGATCGCGCCCGCGCTGCTGGTCTTCTGCCGCCTGCTCCAGGGGCTCTCGGCCGCGGGTGAGCAGGCCGGTGCCAGCTCGCTCACGCTCGAGCACGCCCCCGACGACAAGCGCTCCTTCTACACCTCCTGGACGTTGACCGGCACCCAGGGCGGCCAGATCCTGGCGGCGCTCGTCTTCATCCCGGTGGTCGCGCTCCCGGACGAGATCAAGTACGGCATCGGCTGGCGGATCCCGTTCTGGCTCTCCGCCATCGTGGTCGTGGTGGCGTTCTTCATCCGCAGCCGCCTCAACGAGACCCCGGAGTTCGAGGAGGCCAAGGCCAACAACGAGGTCGCCAAGCTGCCTCTCGCCGTGCTGCTGCGCGACCACTGGGTCGACGTGCTCCGGGTCATCTGCTGCGCCTTCATCGCAGCCGTCTCCACGGTGTTCGGCAACCTGGCCATCGCCTACGGCGTCGCGGTCGGCATGGTCGACTCGATCACGCTGTGGCTGGTCGTCGCGGCCAACCTGGTCGCGCTGTTCACCCAGCCGATGTTCGGCCGGCTCGCCGACCGGGTCGGACGCAAGCCCGTCTTCATCTACGGCGCCGTGGCCAGCGCGGTGATGATGCCCTTCTACCTGCTCTCGATGAGCCAGGGCAGCGAGCTGCTCGTCTTCGCGCTCGCGATCGTCACCTTCTCCTTCGGCTACGCGGCCGCCAACGCCACCTGGCCCTCGTTCTACGGGGAGATGTTCTCCACGCCGGTGCGCTTCTCCGGCGTCGCGATCGGCACCCAGATCGGCTTCATGCTGGCCGGGTTCACGCCGTCGATCGTCACCGCTCTCGGCGGCGTGAAGGAGGGCGGCTGGGTCGTCACCGCCGGCTACACCGCGGTCGTCTGCCTCGTCGCGTCGATCGCCGCCCTGACCGCACGCGAGACCAAGGACGTACGCACCGCCGACCTCGGTCTGCGGACGTCGCCGACCCCGCAGGGCGCCGTCGCCTGAGGATCCCTCCGCTGGTCGAGCCGGATTCGTGAGGAACGAGCGAATCCGTGTCGAGACCAACACAGTCCTATCGGCGCTCGAAGGGACCGTGTTGGTCTCGACACGCCTCCGCCCAGCGGCTCGACCAGCGGGGCGGGCTCGACCAGCGGCGTCACTGCTCGCGGCGGTGGCGGTTGCGGCGGCGTACGACGTCCTTGAGGTCCGCGACCGGACCCAGGTGGCCCAGCTTCTCCGGGTTGGTGACCGAGAGGATCCGCTGGATCTGGCCGCCGAGGATGTCGAGGGTCCAGGTGCCGAGAATGGCGCCGTCGGCGTCGCGGAGGATGGCGCCGGGCTCGCCGTTGAGCTCGCGCTGCTCCAGGCGGGCGCCGATGGCGAGCAGCGGCGGAACCGCGGCGACCAGGATGCGTGCCGCCTTCTCCGCTCCGAACCGCCCACCGACGCCACCGGCGATGCCACCGCCGTCATTGACGGTCTCGACGTCGGCGGCCAGCAGCGCCTGGAGCCGGTCGAGGTCGCCGTCGCGCAACGCCTCGAAGAACCTGTCGGAGAGCTCGGCCCGCTTGCGCCGGTCCGCCTCGAAGCGCGGCTTCCCGTCGTCCATGTGGCGGCGGGCACGCGAGGCGAGCTGGCGGCAGGCCGCCTCGGAGCGGTCGACCGCGGCCGCGATGTCGGCGAAGCCGAAGTGGAAGACCTCGCGCAGCACGAACACCGCTCGCTCGAGCGGGCTGAGCCGCTCGAGCAGCAGGAGTGCGGCCATCGACACCGAGTCGGCCAGCTCGGTCGCGCGCTCTGGGCTGGCGTAGAGGTCCTCGCGCTCGCCGACGCGGGAGTCGGTCGGCAGCGGCTCGGGGAACCACGGCCCGACGTACGTCTCCCGCCGCACGCGCGCGGACCGAAGCACGTCGAGGGAGATGCGGGTGACGACGGTCGAGAGGTAGGCCTTGAGCGAGTCGGGCTCGGTCGAGGTCGACTCCAGTCGCAGCCAGGTCTCCTGCACCGCATCCTCGGCCTCGCTCACGCTGCCGAGGATGCGGTAGGCGATCGAGAACAGCAGCGGGCGCAGCTCCTCGAACTCGATCTCGGTCTCAGGTGTCACGGTCGTCCTCCCTCGGGTCACATCTTCCACCCTGGGACGACGCAGCGCCCGGGACTGTGACATCGGCCGGGATGGGTTCCAGACTGCTCTCGTGGGTCATCTGATCGCGGCCGGGCCGCGCCATTCGCTCGGGATCTCCGCGGACGGCACTGTCGTCGCCGCCGGTGCGGGAGCGTCGGGGGAGTGCCGAACAGCGGGCTGGACCGAGGTCATCGACGTGGCCGCGGGCAACGTACACACGGCCTCCAACACCGGACGCTCCCACAGCGTCGGGCTCCGGTCCGACGGCACCGTGGTGGCGGCGGGCTGGAACAACGAGGGTCAGTGCGAGGTCAGCTCCTGGCGTGAGGTGACCGCGGTCGCGGCAGGTTGGCGCCGCACACTGGGTCTACGTGCAGACGGGACCGTGCTCGCCGCGGGAAGGCTCGCCGAAGGTGCCGGCGAGGTGAGCTCGTGGCGGGAGATCGTCGCGCTGGCGTGCGGCGACTGGCACTCGGTGGGCCTCCGGGCGGACGGGACGACGATCGCCGTGGGGAACGGCCGCCGCGGACAGTGCTCCGTCGGCGGGTGGACCGACGTCACGACCGTCGCCGCCGGTTACCTTCACACGGTCGGTCTGACCAGCGCCGGCCGCGTCCTCGCGGTGGGAGACCGCACCGGTGGTGCCTGTGAGGTCGAGGCCTGGAGCGACGTCGTGGCAGTGGCCGCCGGGAGCTACCACACCGTCGCCGTCACCGCCGACGGCCGAGCCTCGGCCGTCGGCGGCAACGACGCCGGTCAGTGCGATGTCGTCGACTGGCGCGAGATCGTCGCGGTGGCTGCCGGTTCCAGGCACACGCTCGGGCTACGGGCAGACGGGTCCGTCGTCGCCACCGGGAGCGACGAGCACGGTCAGTGCGACGTCACCGGATGGCCGCCGCTCCGGCGCTGAGGTCCTCGCTACCGGTTCTCGGCCAGGAAGTGGTCCAGGTCCTCGAGGTCGTCGGTGTTGATGTGGTCGACGCCGGCCGCGAGCAGCTCGGTCCAGACCGCCTCTCGCGCGGGACCGTCGGCGTCCGGCGTCGCCCAGAAGCGCACCCGATAGCCCTGGGAGTGGGCGTGGTCGACGATCTCGTGCAGCTTGCGCCGCTCGGCCTCCGGCATCGGGCCGATGCCCTGCCAGACGAAAACCTTGGTCCAGTTGTCGCTGACCAGCGGCATCAGCGACGCCGGCATCCCGGAGCGGAGATCGCCCATCCGGCCGTCGTAGAAGCTGAGCCGTCGGGTCGCGCTCCGCATCGTCTCCAGCGGCCGGTCGCCGCTGATCACGGCCTCGACGGGACCGTCCTTGACGACGCCGTTCTCGTATCGGGTGAAGAGCTCCTCGTAGGCGGCGAGCTCCTTCTCGATCGCCGCGTACGTCGCCTCACCGGTGTTCTTGATGTCGATCAGGAGCTGGAAGGTGCCGTCGTAGCCGGGGTAGACGTCGCGCCCCTTGCCCTTGACGAGCGCCTTGAGCGGGGCGAGGTAGAGACCCTCCAGGGTCCGCGCCGGATCGAGATCGACCGCGTCGTGCGCCACCAGGAGCTCGCCGTCGACCAGCCACACGTCGGCCTCGACGCTGGTGAAGCCGTGCTCGAGCGCGTCGAACAGCGGGCGCTCGTGCTCGTAGTCGTTGTGCGCGTGCGCCTGCGGGTGCGGCGTACCGAGCTCGGCGGTCGTGGGCGTCGAGTCGGTCGCGCTCGCCGCGGCGGCGGGGGAGAGGAACGCCGCCGCCGCGAGCACTGCGGTCAGGGAGCTGAGGAAGGTGCGCATCGGGATCTCCTTCGGTGAGGGTGGCCCTCAACCTGGCCGGACCGCGTGATCCCGTGGCGACGGCCGTACGTCCCCTGCCTGAACTCCTCCCGAAGGGCTTTGCCCAAGCCTCAGCCGAGGCAGACGAAGAGGGCCAGCCCGGCGTACGCGAGGTTGACCACACCCCGGGTGACGACGCCGCTGGTGGTGTCGCTGGCGCGGGTGGCGCGGGAGGTGTGGCGGAGGTCGTCGAGGTGGACGAGCGTGTAGGCGAGGAACATCAGCACCGCGACGCCGGCCGCCCAGGTGCGGGTTGCCGGGACCAGCAGACCGATCCCGATCACCACCTCGGTGACCCCGGAGGCGTACACCGTCGCCCGCTTCGCCGGCCACCACTCCGGGACCAGCGGCTCCACCTTGCCGGGAGTGACCAGGTGGGCCACCCCGACGACGATGACGAAGGCGGCCAGGACCCAGGCGACGATGGTGACAGCCAGGCTCACCGGCTCCGCCCCTTCGTCAGCGGCATGACGCCTGCCGCCTGAACCAGTCCGGCGCGCGAACGGTCCTTGAAGCCGAAGGCGGACCCCGGGCGCCGTGCCTCCATCGACAGCGCCCAGACCGTGCTGCGGCAGACCAGCTCCTTGATCTTCGCGGCCGGTACGCCCCGGATGCGGCCGGCGACCGCGGAGTCGTCGCGACGAGCGAGGTTCACCAGGCCGCGCTCGCGGCCGATACTGATGCACTGACCCACGAAGCCGATGCTAGTGGCCTCAGGGGTCCCACCGGCCAGTCGTGTGAGCACTGTCTCGCCGGCGAGCGGCCCGAGCTGGTTGGCCGCCTGGCAGCTCATCCGGTAGGCCATCCCCGATGGTGCCGCGGCGTCGCCGGTCGCGATGATCCGGTCGTCGTCGACGCTGGTCAGCGTCTCGTCGGTGATCAGCCGGCCGAGCTCGTCGGTGGACAGCCCGCTGGTGCGGGCCAGGTCCGGTGCGGCGAAACCGGCGGTCCAGATCGTCACCGCGCTCGGTAGCTCGCGGCCGTTGTCGAGGCGTACGCTGCCCTCCATCACCTCGGCCACCCGGGCTCCCTCGACGATGCCGACGCCGAGGCGTCGCAGGTCTCGCTCGGCGACCAGGCGGCCCTTCTCGTGCAGCCACGGACCGAGCCTGTCCCCGCAGATCAGCGTGACGTTCCGGCCCGCCTCGGCGAGCTCGGAGGAGACCTCGATGCCGGTCGGTCCGCCGCCGACGACGATCACCGGGGCATCGGCGGGCGTCGCCTCCAGCGTCGCCTTGAGCCGGGTCGCCTCCTCGTAGGTCGAGACCCCGAACGCGTGCTCCGCCGCGCCGGCGACCTGGGTCGTGCCGGCGCTGCCGACGGCGTAGACCAGGTAGTCGTACGTCATCTGCTGCCCGCTCCCGAGCGCGACGGTCCGCGCGCCCGCGTCGATGGCGGCCACGGTGTCGACCACCAGCCGAACGCGCGGGCTGAGCACGTCGGCGTAGGACACCACGGCCTCCGAGGTCCCGCCGGCGGCCAGCTGGTGCAGCCGGATCCGCTCGACGAACTGGTCGCGCGGGTTGACCAGGGTGATGTCGATGTCGTCGCGCTTGGCGAGCCGGTTGGCGGCCATCACGCCGGCATATCCGCCGCCGACGACCACGACCCGGCTCCTGCTGAAGGCTTCTTGGTTGTTCATACCCTCAAGACACCCCTCCAGCGAGGTCTGTGACATCGGGAGGTGGTGAAGCCGAGAGTGAGCCACAGGTCACTCTCGGCCTCACCACCACCACTCGGTCAGGAGACCGTGATGGTGAACCTCGCCCTCGAGCCGTCGGAGGCGGCGATCGTGCCTCGATACGTCCCCGGGGAGTCGTACGCATGAGCAGCCGTCACCGCGTAGACCCCGGCAGCGTGGAGCGAGTCCCGGGGTTCGGACGCGGTGAACCGTGCGGGGACCGGAGCCGATCCGTCGCCGAAGTCGACCGTCGCCGTGAGCGGTGCGGTCAGCGACGAGCCACCGGTGCTGTCCGCGTCGTCGACCTCGTCGACGGTGACCGTGGCCCCGTCCGTCTTGGTCCCGGGGGCGGCGAGCAGTCCGACCGACACCGATCCGGCCGATCCGGCAGACACCGCGGCATCGGTTCCGGCGAGCTCGGTCGACCAGGCGATCTGCGGCCCGTCGTAGAAGTTGGTGCCGGCGGCGGCCAGTCGCGGACCGACCGAGGCGAGCCGCGCCGCGAAGTCCGACGGCGAGCGCAGCGACTCGGCCGTCCAGCCGGTCTCCCCGTGCGCGAGGATGCGGGGGAAGATCATGAACTCGGCCTGGTCGACGCCCCGGACCGTCTCGGACCACAGCGGTGCCTCGGTGCCGAGGATGTGCTCGTCCCCGACACCCGCGATGACCTCCTGCGGGCTCCAGTCGTAGTAGTGCGCGACGTCGCAGTCGCCCGAGCACGCCCAGGAGAGCCCGATGGGCGTCTTCGGGTGATACTTCATGTCGAGGTACGACATGTTGCCCGGCGAGACGAGCAGCTTGGCGCCGTCCTCGAGGACGGCGCGCTTCGCGTGCTCGGTCGTGCCTGCCCAGTACTGAACACCGTCACCCGGGGTGAGCCCGGACTCGGCGTACTCGTTCCAGCCGATCGTCTTCTTCCCGAGTCCGTGGACGATCGCGAGCGCCCGCTCGACGAACGCCACGTAGCCCTCGTGGCCATAGCGCTGCGTCATCGCGTGCGACTCGTCGCCGCCGACGTGCAGGAACTCCGACGGCGTGAGCGCGGCGAGCTGCGAGAAGACGTGCTCGATGAACGTGTAGGTCACCTCGGAGGTCGGATCGAGGTAGGAGTAGCCGACGTCGATGGTCCCGTTGTGCGGCGCCACCGGCTCGTCCTCGGTCGCCGGGTGGCTCGACCCGGCGGTGTTGAGCTGCGGGATCGCGGCCAGGGCGGCATTGGTGTGGCCGGGGATGTCGATCTCGGGAATGATCTCGACCTCGCGCTCGGCGGCGTACCGCACCAGCGAGCGATAGTCGTCCTGGGTGTAGAACCCGGTGTGACCGTCGGCGCTCTGATACGGGTTGCCGAGCACCGCGGTCGCGCCCGAGACCCGGGTCAGTGCCGTGTAGTCGATGTCGTCACCGGGCGCCCGGCCGGAGTTGGTGATGTCGATCCGCCATCCCTGGTCGTCGGCCAGGTGCAGGTGCAGCACCGAGATCTTGGCGGCCGCCGCGGCGTCGATGACCTGCTTGACCTCGTCGACCTCGAGGAACGAGCGGGCGACATCGAGCATGAGTCCGCGATAGCTGAATCGCGGCGCGTCCAGGATCGAGACCGCCGGCACCGTCCAGGCCGTGTTGACGCGCGAGTGGGACGCGGCGAACGCCGGCAGCAGCTGCCGAAGCGTCTGGGTGCCGTTGAACAGCCCGTGGCGACTCGCTCCGGTGACCCTGACCCCCGTGGCCGTCGAAGAGATCTTGTATGCCTCCGGGTTGCCCTCGACCTTGTCGAACCCGGCCTCGGGGTCGACCGTCAGGACGACATCGCGAGAGGTCGGCCTGCCGGTGACGACCGGGAGGCCGAAGCCGGTCGCCGGGCGCAGCTCGGCGGCCAGGAGGTCGCCCACCTCGTCGGCGTCCGTTCCGCGGGCGACGATGCGGGACTGCCCGGTCAGGACGAAGTCGGGCCCACCCTTCGCGCTCACCTGGAGCGGCCTCGGCACCAGGCCTGGCACTGGAGTCTCAGCCTTGGCCAGGCGTTCCGCCCGGGGTTGAGCAGTGGCGGATGACGTGGTCGACGCGGCGATGAGCACGGTGGCGACGCCGACTGCCAACGCCGCTGTCAGAATTTGGATAGAGCCCGAACGAATCATGCGCATGCCTCCATCGACGGCGAACTCGGTCAACCATCGAGAGTAACGGCGTCGGCGCCGCAGCGTCGCGGAATTCAGCGATCGTCAGGCCAGAGCGGCGACGGCGTCCGCCAGATCATCGACGGACCGGGCGCGCTCCGGGTGGCTGCCGTCGGGACCCAGGCTGAGCTGGAAGCCCATGAACGCGGCGTCGATGACGTTGGCTGCTCGTTCGGCGACAGCGGGGTCCACTCCGGACTTGGTCAGATGCGCGATGAGACCGGCGATCCACAGCGTGTTGGCTTCCTGGACCGCCGAGACGTACGGCTCCCTGCCGAAGAGACCCAGTGCGGCCGCCTCCACATAGATCCTGCTGCACCGGTCGCCCTCCATCACCGCCCAGAGGTCATAGACGGCGGACCGCAGGTCCTCGGAGGGCTCGAGCGCGGCGACCTCGGCGACCGACCGCTCGTTGGAGGTGCGGAGGACGTCGGCGACCAGCTGGTCCTTGGTCCCGAAGTGGTAGAGCAGGACCCGGTTGCTGGTGCCCAGCTCGGCCGCCAGCGGCCGCAGGCTCAGGCCGATCAGGCCGTTCGCGTGGACGTAGTCGGTCGCCAGCTCGGCCCAGGCGGCGCGGCGCTGTGGATCTTTGGCGGGCGCGGTGCCAGCGGTCGTCATGCGGCGACTGTAACAACTGGATACGCCATTTGTATCACCTGCAACAAATTTGTACCACCTGCAACAATTTTGTCCGCCAAGCCCTTGACCTGGCCCTTCGCGTCCGCGCAGGATCATCTGCAATTCACCCGCGGTTGCCTTCCGGGCAACCCGACGCCGGAGGTTGCATGAGCCAGATCTACATCGACGGGCGCTGGTTGCCCGCGCAGTCGGGCGACCAGCGGGAGATCCGCTGTCCCGCAGACGGCGCGGTCGTCGGAACCGTTGCGGAGGCTGGAGCCGAGGACACCCGGGCCGCGATCGCCGCGGCACGGAACGCCTTCGACAGCGGCGAGTGGCCGGCGACGCCCGCGCGGGAGCGGGGCGACCTGCTGCTGAGGGTCGCCGACCTGCTCGACCGGGACACCGCGATCATCGCCCGGGCGGAGTCGCTCGACACCGGGAAGCGGCTGGTCGAGAGCGAGTACGACGTCGCCGACGTGGTCTCGGTGTTCCGCCACTTCGGACACGTCGCCACCGAGGACGCCGGCCGCGTGATCGACACCGGGAACGCGAGCGTGAAGAGCAGGATCGTGCACGAGCCGGTGGGTGTCTGCGGCCTGATCACGCCGTGGAACTACCCGCTGCTCCAGGTGGCGTGGAAGGTCGCGCCGTGCCTGGCCGCGGGCAACACCTTCGTGCTCAAGCCGAGCGAGATCACGCCGCACAGTGCGATCCACCTGATGAAGGTGCTCGAGGAGGCGGGGCTCCCGGCGGGTGTCGGCAACCTGGTCCTCGGTGAGGGGCCGACCGCGGGCGCACCGCTGTCCGAGGACCCCCGCATCGACCTGGTCTCCTTCACCGGTGGCCTCGCCACCGGGAAGCGGCTGATGGCCAACGCCGCCGCGACGGTGAAGAAGGTCGCCCTCGAGCTCGGCGGCAAGAACCCCAACATCGTCTTCGCCGACTCCGACCTCGAGACGGCCCTCGACTTCGCGCTGACCGCGGTCTTCCTGCACTCCGGCCAGGTCTGCTCGGCCGGGGCGCGGCTGATCATCGAGGAGTCGATCAAGGACCGCTTCGTCGACGAGCTGGTCGCGCGTGCCGAGCAGATCCGCCTCGGCGGCCCCTTCGACGAGCATGCCGAGACCGGCCCGCTGACCAGCAGCGCCCACCGCGACAAGGTCGAGGCGTACGTCGCCAAGGGGCTGGCCGAGGGCGCCACCCTCCGCACCGGCGGCAAGCGTCCCGACGACCCCGCGCTCGCCGACGGCTTCTACTACCTGCCGACCATCCTCGACGACTGCACCACCGACATGTCGGTGACCCAGGACGAGTCGTTCGGCCCGGTCCTCACCGTGGAGACCTTCACCGACGAGGACGACGCCGTCCGGATCGCCAACGACTCCATCTACGGCCTCGCCGGCGCGGTCTGGACCAGCGACGCCGGCCGCGCGGAGCGGGTCGCCGCCCGGCTGCGCATGGGCACGGTCTGGATCAACGACTACCACCCCTACGTGGCCCAGGCCGAGTGGGGCGGCTACAAGCAGTCGGGCATCGGTCGCGAGCTCGGCCGGGCCGGGCTGGAGGAGTACCGCGAGACCAAGCACATCTGGCACAACATCGACCCCAGCCCGCAGCACTGGTTCGCCCCGTCCGCGCCGAGCGCGGGCACCGCAGAGGAGAAGTGAAGAAGATGACCCAGACGTACGACTTCGTCATCATCGGCGGCGGATCGGCCGGATCGGCGCTCGCCAACCGGCTCAGCGCCGACCCCTCGACCAAGGTGCTGGTGCTGGAGGCCGGTCACAGCGACTTCAAGATCGACCCGTTCATCCACATGCCGGCGGCGCTGCCGTTCCCGATCGGCTCCAAGCTCTACGACTGGGGCTACGAGTCCGATCCCGAGCCCCACCTGGGCGGCCGCAAGGTCTACCACGCCCGCGGCAAGGTGCTCGGCGGCTCGAGCTCGATCAACGGGATGATCTTCCAGCGCGGCAACCCGATGGACTACGAGCGCTGGGCGGCGGACCCGGGGATGGAGAGCTGGGACTACCGCCACGTGCTCCCGTACTTCAAGCGGATGGAGAGCCGTTTCCTCGAGGACGGCACCTCCGGCGCCGACCAGTGGCGCGGCGGCTCAGGGCCGCTCCACCTCGAGCGCGGACCCGCCTCCAACCCGCTCTTCTCGGCGTTCTTCGAGGCCGCCCAGGAGGCCGGCTACCCGCTCACCGACGACGTCAACGGCTACCGCCAGGAGGGCTTCGCCCCCTTCGACCGCAACGTGAAGAACGGCCGCCGCTGGTCGGCAGCCCGGGCCTATCTGCACCCGGTGATGAACCGTCCCAACCTCACCGTCGAGACCTTCGCGCACGCGACGAAGATCCGCTTCGACACCGCCGGCGACGTCCCGCGGGCGACCGGCGTGGACTACGTACGCGGCGTCGGCCGCGCCCGCAAGGCTCACTCGGTCCGGGCCAAGGAGATCATCTGCTGCGGTGGCGCGATCAACACGCCCCAGCTGCTCCAGCTCTCCGGTGTGGGGGAGGAGTCGCTGCTGCGCTCCCACGGCATCGACGTCGTGCACAACCTTCCCGGGGTGGGGGAGAACCTCCAGGACCACCTCGAGGTCTACATCCAGTACGCCTCCAAGCAGCCGGTCTCGATCGCACCGGGTCTGGTCTGGCACCAGCGGCCCAAGATCGCCTGGCAGTGGCTCTTCGGCAAGAAGGGCCTGGGGGCGACCAACCACTTCGAGGGCGGCGGGTTCGCGCGGTCCAACGAGGACGTGGACTGGCCCAACCTGATGTTCCACTTCCTGCCGATCGCGATCCGCTACGACGGCTCGATGGCGCCCGGCCAGGAGAAGGGCCAGCACGGCTACCAGGTGCACATCGGCCCGATGTACGCCGACACCCGCGGCCACGTCCGGATCAAGTCCGACGACCCGTTCGAGCACCCGTCGATGCTGTTCAACTACCTCTCCACGCCCAACGACCGCCGCGAGTGGGTCGAGGCCGTGCGAGTGGCGCGCACCATCCTCAACCAGCCCGCGTTCGCACCGTTCAACGCGGGCGAGATGTCCCCGGGGCCGTCGGTGGAGACCGACGAGGAGATCCTCGACTGGGTCCGCAAGGACGCCGAGACGGCGCTGCACCCGTCCTGCACCGCGGCGATGGGCACCGGCGAGATGTCGGTGACCGACCCGACCTCGATGAAGGTGCACGGCACCGAATGCCTGCGGGTCGTGGACGCCAGCGTCTTCCCGTACGTCACCAACGGCAACATCTACGCCCCGGTGATGATGGTCGCGGAGAAGGCCGCCGACCTGATCGCGGGCAACACCCCGCTGGCACCCTCGGACGCTCCCTACTACCGCCACCGCGACGACTCGCCGCTGTGGCCGGCGGGAGACCCGCGCAACCAGATCTGAAACCCATCGTGACCCAAGTCGGCGCCGGGCGGACCAGCCTCCCGGGCACCCGAACCGGAGGAGACAGCTCATGCCGGAGACAATCGACCCGCCGCGTACGCCCTTGGGCGAACCCGCAACGGCCCCAGACGAGATCCCCACGACGAAGCCGGAGCTGAACAAGACCGTCTTCTTCGGCTCCGCCGGGGTGGTCGTCGCGTTCACGCTCTTCGCGTTGCTCGCGCCTGATACCGCGGGCACCGCGATCGGGCACGTGGTCACCTGGATCTCGGACTATTTCGGCTGGTGGTACTTCGCGCTGGCCGCAGCACTGATCGCGTTCGTGCTGTTCATCTGCCTGTCCCGCCACGGGCGGGTTCGGCTCGGTCCGGAGGAGTCCAGGCCGGAGTACTCGATGTTCACCTGGACCGCGATGCTCTTCGCGGCCGGCATCGGCGCCGACCTGATGTTCTACTCCGTGGCCGAGCCGGTCTCGCAGTACCTCACCCCGCCCACGGGAGAGGGCGGCAACGTCGCGGCTGCCGAGCAGGCCGTCACCTGGACGCTGTTCCACTACGGCCTGTCCGGCTGGGCGATGTACGCCGTCATGGGCATGGCGCTGGGCTACTTCTCCTTCCGCCACGGGCTGCCGCTCTCGATCCGGTCGGCGCTCTATCCGATCTTCGGCAAGCGGGTCCACGGCCGGCTCGGTGACGGCATCGACCTGGCCGCCGTCCTCGGCACCATCTTCGGCATCGCCACCTCGCTCGGCATCTCGATCGCGCTGCTCAACGCGGGTCTCAACGTCCTGTTCGGCATCCCCGAGGGCCGCGCCGCCCAGGTCGGCCTGGTCGTGGTCGCCGTCCTGCTCGGCACGGTCTCGGCGGTCTCCGGGGTCGACAAGGGCATCCGCCGGCTCTCCGAGCTCAACGTGCTGCTCTCGCTGGCTCTGATGCTCTACGTGCTCTTCTCCGACAACACCGCGTTCCTGCTCAACTCGCTGGTGATGAACCTCGGCGACTACCTGGTGCACCTGCCGGGGATGAGCTTCGACACGATGCCGTACGCCACCGCCGAGAACCCCGACGTCGGTGTCTGGAAGAACCTGTGGACGCTCTTCTTCTGGGCCTGGTGGGTCGCCTGGTCGCCGTTCGTCGGGCTGTTCCTGGCACGGATCTCGCGCGGTCGGACGATCCGACAGTTCCTGGTCGGCGTGATGATGATCCCGTTCGGCTTCATCCTGCTGTGGGTCACCATCTTCGGCAACAGCGCGCTGGGCCGGATCCGCGGTGGCGACGCCGAGTTCGGGGAGCTCACCAACGGCGACTACGCCCAGGGCTTCTACGCCTTCCTCGACAACTACCCGGGCGCGATCGCGCTGGTCGCCCTCGCCACCCTGACCGGGTTCCTCTACTACGTCACCTCTGCCGACTCCGGTGCGCTGGTGATGGGCAACTTCACCTCGCGCCTGCCGCACCCGATGGCCGACTGCTCGATCCCGGTCCGGATCTTCTGGTCGTTCGCGATCGGAGCGCTGACCCTCGCCCTGATGTTCGCGGGCGGTGACGCATGGCTGACGACGCTGACCAACGCCACGATCATCATGGGGCTGCCGTTCTCGATCGTGCTCGCCCTGGTCGCCGTCGGGCTCCACCGTTCGCTACGGCTGGAGTCGTTCAAGACCGACAGCGCACGGTACTCCCTGCCGGCCGCCATCTCCTCGGCCCGCCTGGCCGGGGTGGCCGACGGCGGCGTACGTCCCTCGCTGTCGCAGCGGCTGCGCCGCTCGGTCACCTACCCGACCGCGCGGGACACCGAGCGGTTCATCGAGAGCGTCGCGACGCCGGTCCTCGAGGAGGTCGCCACCGAGCTCTGCTCCCACGGGCTCTCCTCGGTGGTCTCGGAGACCAAGGCCGTGCGCGGCGTCCACGGTGTCCAGCTCCACACCGAGCTCGAGGACGCCCCGGCGTTCGTCTACAAGCTCACTCCGCAGCCCTGCCCTGCACCGACGTTCGCCGTCGGCCGCGTCTCCGGCGAGCACTACTTCCGCACCGAGGTCCACCTCGCCGAGGGCACCCAGGGCTACGACGTCAACGGCTACTCACGCGACCAGCTGATGGGTGACGTCCTCGACCAGTACGAGCGTCACCTCTCCTACCTCCACCTCGTCCAGCAGGAGCAGCTGCCGGCCGACGTGGCCGCGGAGGAGAAGCTCAGCGGAGCAGATCGATGAGGTCGATCTTGACCGGGAACGGAACCGCCACGTCGAGGCGGTCGCGGAAGATCCCGGTCGCCACGTAGGCATTGGTGAGGTCGTCGCGCTCGTAGACATGGATCGCGGGCGCGCCGTCCTCGTTCTCGATGCGCCAGTAGTGGGAGATCCCCGCCTCGGCGTACTTCTGCGGCTTCACCGATCGGTCGCGATGCTCGGACTCCGGGGAGACCACCTCGACCACGAGAACCACGGAGTCGGCGTCGTAGAACGAGGCCTGGTCGGAGATCCGGGTCGTGCTCACCAGCACGTCCGGCTCCGGCCGGTTGCGCCGGTCGAGCACCACCGTCAGCTCCCGATCCACCTCGAACCCGTTGGGGGCCTGCGCCGTGAGCGCGTTGGTGAGGGCCGTGACGAGCCGACTGTGCCAGCGGCGCTGCGGTGACATGTTGAAGACCAGGACTCCATCGATGAGTTCGGTGTGACGCGGTGCCTCGACGAGCATGTCGAGGTCTTCGGAGTACCAACCCTCCTCACGCGGAGGGTGCATCCAGTCGGGCAGCGCGGTCATGGTTCGAGGATAGCCTGCCGTCCTGAGTCAGGAGGACAAGTGCAGCGAGGCGAGATCTGGTGGGTGGAGTTCGACGAGCGGCGGCCGGTCGTGCTGCTGTCGGGAGACGACCTGTCCGCGATCCAGGTGATGCAGGTCGTCGCCCCGGCGGGTGTCGACGTCACCGGTCTGGCCGTCGAAGTGACAGTAGGCGCTCCGGAAGGACTGCCTTTCGAGGGCGTGCTGCGGGTCGCGCTCCCGCGTCCCGGCTTCACCCCGTGCACGTGGCTGACCACGTTGTCGCGGGACGAGCTGATCGAGCGAGCGGGTGCCCTGTCCTCCGCGAAGCTCATCGAGATCGATGAAGCCCTCCGTCTGGCCGACCCCGAGGGCGCAGCCGACCCCACAGGGTGAGACGGGATCTGAGGACGGGACTCAGCCGAAGTCGATCAGGCGCCCGTCCTCGTGCATCACACAGCCCCTCCCGATCCAGGCCACCGCATGCTCCTTGTCCCCGACAGCGATGTGCGAGTAGCTGGGCGGCACCCAGACGAGCTCGTAGTCGACGTCGCCGAGAGCCGCCTCGGTGGCACGGACGGCCTCGTCGGAGGGGTCGAGGGTGCGTACGGCCTGCTCGACGGAGTCGAAGTATCTACGGCCGTCCTCGGAGAGCTCCTTGGCGCACCAGGCACACGTGCCGAGGGTCTCGATCTGAGCCGGAGTGGCCATGACCGGGGCGTCGAGGCCGATGAGCTGGGGGCAGGCCCGGACGTGCAGGAGACGACCCGTCGCGTGCGCCACGAAGAGGGTCTCGGGGGTCTCGGAGGGCATTCACGGAGCCTAGGGGAGCGGAGGTATGCCCCGGGAGGTACCCGGACGAAGTCGGGACGTTCGGCCCCGTTGAAGTGTTCCAGGTCACGTACGATCCGAGGAGCCGTTCGAGCTCGACGACGGGTCGGTGCGTACCCTCTTGGAGGATGGTGACGAGGTCACCATCACCGCCACCGCGCCCGCGTCGAGCGGCAGCAGGATCGCCCTTGGCGAGGTCAGCGGCCCGGATCCTGCCAGCCGAGGAGCGCCCATGACGACGGTCTACGAGTTCACCCCCCGCTACTTCGAGGTGGACATGCAGGGGGTGATGTTCAACAGCTGGTACCTCGGCTACGTCGACGAGGCGATGAACCACTTCATCGACGCCCGTGGGGTGCCTTACGCCCGCTGGCAGGAGCTGGGGGTCGACGCCCACCTCGCCCACGCCGACCTGGACTGGAAGGTCGGGATCGGCTTCGGCGACCGGGTCCAGGTGCCGGTGCGCACCACCCGGATCGGCACCAAGAGCTTCACGCTCGAGTTCGAGTTCCGCCGAGGCGAGGAGGTCGCCTGCGCCGTGTCCGTCGTCTACGTGATCGTCGCGACCGACGGATCGGGCACCACCGCGATCCCGCCGGAGATCGTGACCGCGATCAGCTAGCGCAAGAACGGTCAAGCAGGCCCAGGGCCGTCGGTGTGAGACTCCTCGTGTGCACGAGACAGACGAAGAGATCGCCGACCTGCAACGCCTCCTGGATGCCTCGATCGGCCGCGCGAGCGGCCATCTGACCGGCATCGTCAACGAGAAGCAGCGCCTGAACGCCCGTCAGGTCGTCACCGAGCTGACGGGCATGAAGGTGCTGGTGCTGGCCACCGTGACCGCTCGCGGCGAGCCGCGGACGAGCTGCGTCGACGGCCACTTCCTTCACGGTCGCTGGCTGTTCGGGACCTCGCCCACCGCGGTCAAGGCCAAGCACATGCTGGCCCGGCCGGCGGTCAGTGCGACCCATGTCGACGGTGAGCGCGTCGGCGTCTTCACCCACGGACAAGCGCACGTGGTCTGCGAGGGGCCCGAGTTCGAGGCCCACAACGCCTACTTCACCGAGTTCTACGGCTCCGACCCGCAGACCTGGGAGGGACCCGGCGTCGTCTACGCCACCATCGAGCCGACGTGGATGGTGGCGTATGCCTCGGATCCCGCCGCCTTTCCGGAGCAAACGAACGCAGACTGATGCTTATTGACAGAAAACAGTGAGCGACGGGGCACTTTTCTGACAGCGCAGAAGCGGAGCGTGGTGGGTGTCCGATCCGAACACCCACCAAGGAGATCATCATGAAGCTCATCCGAATCGCCGCTGCCGCCCCGCTCGCTGCCGCCCTGATCGCCGGGGGTGCCCTGGCGAGCTCGGCCTCGGCGTCGACCGAGGAGGGCGGCTGGGAGTACACCGGCCGCGACTTCTACTGGCAGGACGACTGTGCGGCCGCCGGCCAGCAGATGTGGTTCGACGGTCAGATCGAGAAGTGGCGCTGCGACGGCTCCGAGTCGCCGTTCGACGACTACTCGCTGTTCGTCGTCTGGCGCTGAGTTCTTCGGCTCCACACTTCACGGCCGACCACGAGCAAGGCTCCTCTTGATCTCGGTCTTGAGCACCTTGCCGACCTTCGAGCGCGGCAGGTCCGGCCAGACCTCGATCTGCTTGGGCGTCTTCATCGCGCCGATCCGCTCCTTGACGTGCGCCGTCAGGTCGGCGACGTCGACCGCGGCGCCTGGCCGGGGGAGGACGACGGCGGTGGTCTCCGGGATGTTCGACGGCATCTTCCAGCAGGCGCTGCTCGGCCACCTCAGCGGCCGCGACGGCGCGTTGGTGGACCTGCGGTCCCAGGTCGTCGGGCTGATGCCGATGCTGCTCATCCCCTCGAACGCCTAGGGCTCAGACCACCATCGCCACCACGGCCGCGGCGGCGAGGACCGTCGCGGTGACGCGTACCCTCCCGATCGGCTCGCGCAGGACAAGCGCCGCGGAGAGCGCGACCCAGATCAGGCTCGAGCTGCGCACCGCGGCCACCAGCGAGACCGGGGCGTGCAGGGTGGCGTAGAGGCTGAGGACGTACGAGGTCGGGATCAGTACGGCGAGCACGGCGACGGTTCGCGCGTGGGTCCTGGCCTGGCGCAGCCCCTCGGCGTACTTGCCCCGCACGATCACGCTCCACAGCACCACCTGGATCACCGTGCCGACCGCGTAGTAGGCGATCGGATCGAGGCCGCGCTCGACGACCGCCCACCCGTCGTAGGTCGTGTAGCCGGCGATCGAGACGGCGATGCACGCCGACCACAGCAGCGGCTTGGCCTGGAGGGAGCCGCGGGTGCGGACCGTCTCGAAGAGCAGCGCCCCGACCGCCGCCGCCATCAGGAGTACGCCGCCCCACTGCGCCCAGCTCAGCCACTGCCCGAGCACGACCATGCCGGTGAGCGCCACGACCACGGGTGCGAGACCGCGGGAGAGCGGGTAGATCTGGCTGATGTCGAAGTCCTGGTAGGCGACCTGGACCAGACCCATGGTCAGTGCGTGCATGGCGGTGCTGCCGAGCGAGAGCAGGAGGAGCTCGCCCGTGACCGCGATGCCGTGGCCGCGCACGATCATCACCACAGCGGTGACCGTGACGACCAGGCAGCACTCCACGATCGCCACCGCCCACAGCGCCGGTCGGCCGGCGGGGGCGATGGTCTTCGACGCCGTGTTCCAGGCGGCGTGGGCGAGCGCCGAGCCCAGGGCGAGGGTGACTCCGAGCAGCAGCATCCGGGTGAGCCTACGGTGTCCCTCGTGCATCGTGCCCGGCCTCCTCCTAGGCTGGGCCGACCGATCTCCCCAAACAGCGAGGAACTTCCTGATGGACCCCGTGGACCTGGCCCTGATGCTTCTCCGGCTCGCCGTGGGCGGCACGATGATCGCCCACGGCGTCAACCACTGGCGCGGAGGCGGCAAGATCGCCGGCACCGCCGGCTGGTTCGAGAGTCTCGGCCTGCGTCACGGCAGGCTCCAGGCCTGGGCCAGCGTGGTGACCGAGATCGGTGCCGGTGTCCTGCTGATCCTGGGTCTGATCACCCCGCTCGCCGCGGCCGGGGTGGTCGGGGTCATGCTCGTCGCCGCCCTGCTCGCGCACCGGCCCAACGGGTTCTTCGTCTTCAAGGAGGGCTGGGAGTACGTCATGATCCTGGCCGTCGTCGCGGCCGTGCTCGGCGTCACCGGTCCCGGGACGATCTCGCTCGACTCCGCTCTCGGCATCGTCTACGACGGCTGGATCGGCGGCGCGGTGGCGCTCGGCGGCGGTGTGCTCGGCACCGCCCTCCTCCTCGCCGCCACGTACCGGCCGCAGGGTGACGCCGCCCACGCGGACGACGCCTGACCGGTCGCCGAGTCGGCTCGTCATGACGAGCCGACTCGGCGTGGGTGTTGGTCAGGATGAGCCGACTCGGCGTGGGTTGATCAGCGGCGTGAGCGCATCCCCAACCGCGCGGACTCGCCGGTGGCGGCGCGCTCCAGCTCGGCGATGAGCGTGCGGGCGTCGTAGCGGCCCTCGTGGCGGTGCGACCCGACGAAGAACGTCGGCGTGCCGCGTGCGCCGCTGTCGTTGGCCGAGGCCATGTCCTCGCGGACGTGCTCGGCCAGTGCCGGGTCCTCCAGGTCGCGGAGGAACTGCTCCACGTCGAGCCCGAGGGCACCGGCGTAGCCGGCCAGATCCTTGTGCTCGAGCTCGTTCTGATGGTCGAAGAGGTGCTTGTGCATCTCCCAGAAGCGGCCCTGCCGCGCGGCGGCCTCGGCGGCGACCGCGGCCAGCTCGGCGTGCGGGTGCTGAGGGAGGGGGAGGTGGCGTACGACGTAGCGGATCCGAGACCCGAAGTAGTCGCGGACCTCGTTGGCGGTGCCGGTGGCGCGGGCGCAGAAGGGGCACTCGTAGTCGAGGTACTCGAGCAGGGTGACCTCGGCGTCCACGTCGCCGTAGATGTGGTCGCGCTCGGGGTCGACCGGGGTGGCGAGCACCTTGGGCAGCGCCGCGTCGCGCTGGCCGAGGAAGCGCGCGGAGATCTGGAAGATCACCCATCCGAGGGCGGAGGCGAGGACGACGGAGAGGAGCACGCCGACGACCGCGTCGCGCTGCAGCGTCTCGGAGTCGAAGGCGAGGGTGATGATCAGCAGCGCGACGGTGAAGCCGATGCCCGACAGCGCCGCGCCGCCGAGGACGTGGCCGCCGCCGACGCCCTGGGGCAGCCGTCCGAGACGCAGCCGGGTGGCCAGCAGCGCTCCGCCACCGATGCCGAGGGTCTTGCCGAGGACCAGGCCGGCGACGACACCCCAGGTCACGGGCGAGCTCAGTGCCTCCCCGAGCACGCCGTCGCGAAGGTCGACGCCGGCGTTGGCGAGGGCGAAGACCGGCACGATGAGATAGCTCGTCGGCACGTGCAGCGACTCCTGGAGCCGCTCGTTGACCGAGATCGTGCGGGTCAGCTCGTCGCGGGTCTCGCGCTGCAGCGTGGGCAGCGGCGACTGCCGGAACGCCCGGAACCGCGACGTCGCGACCTCCATCTGGGCCCGGGTCGGCTCGGCGGCCGGCACCAGCAGCCCGGCCAGCATCCCCGCGATCGAGGCGTGCAGGCCGGCCCCGAGGGTGGCCACCCAGGCGATCAGGACGAGCAGTACGTAGGGCCCGGCCCGCCACACCTTGACCCGGTCGAGCACGAAGATGCCGACCAGAGCGAGTCCCGCGACGACCAGCGGTCCGACCTCGAGGTGGTCGGTGTAGGCCACCCCGATGACGCTCACGGCGACGATGTCGTCGATGACGGTCAGCGTGAGCAGGAAGATGCGCAGCTGCGTCGACACCGCCGGCCCGACCAGCGCGAGCATGCCGAGCAGGAACGCGGTGTCGGTGCCGATCACGACGCCCCAGCCGCGTGCGGCCTCGCCGGAGGGGTTGAGCAGCAGGTAGATCAGCGCGGGCAGAGCCAGTCCGCCCGCCCCGGCGATCAGCGGCACCACCATGCGGCGGCGGTCGGTGAGCTCACCGACGGCGAGCTCGCGGCGTACCTCCAGGCCGACGACGAAGAAGAAGACCACCATCAGGCCGTCGTTGACCCAGTGGTGCAGGTCCATCGAGAGCCCGACGTCGCCGAACCGCACCGAGACGACCGTCTCCCACAGGTGCTCGTAGCCGTGCGACCACGGCGAGTTGGCCCAGGCCAGCGCGAGCAGCGAGGCGATCACCAGGAGCGTGGCACTCGTCGACTCCAGATGCATGAAGTGCCGCAGCGTGGTGCCGAGCTGTCCGGTCAGGTCGTCGTCGCGCCGGCACTGGGTCTGCTGTTTCCCCACGGAACAAGGGTAGGCGGCTCGGGGTGCACCGGCGCACCTGACCGAGTCCCGGGCGCAGGTCAGGCAAACATCATGTGGCGGTCGCCACAGGCGTTACACGAATGTCCAACAGATGCGTGACCTGTCACCCACATCGTCGTTAGCTCCTGTGACGGCGGGTAACAGCCGGATGGCAGCGCAGAAGCAAGTGGCGCGACCCGGTGCTCAGCCGTACATGGGGGCTTGCGGTGTACGTGTCCGAGTGTTGACGGGCACAAACACACACATCGTGGACGTAGCCCAGTCGAGCTATGTCCAATAGGTCCTATGACTCATATTTTGTAGAGGATAAAGTCCTTTCAAGTCTTCCTTGAAAGTCCGGACGGGAGTTAGATGGGCAACATGACAACTAGGCGTTCTCGGCCCGGCCGCCCTAGGCATGTTCCCGACTCAAGTACGACCTCACCGCGCGACCAGATCCTGGATGCCGCATCGCGGCTGTTCGTCTCCCAGGGTTTCGCGGCGACGTCTACTCGCGAGATCGCCGACATGGTCGGTATCCGCCAGGCATCGCTCTACTACCACTTCGCCGGAAAGGACGAGATCCTCGGCGAGCTGCTCCGCCGGTCGGTCCGTCCGACCACGGACAAGGTGGAGAAGATCCTCAACCGCGTGCCACCGCTCGACTTCGAGACCGCGCTCTACCTGCTGGTCCTCGTCGACGTACGCACCCTCGCCGACGTGCCGCACAACGTCGGCATGCTCTACCAGCTGCCCGACGTGGCCAAGTGCGAGGTCTACGACGAGTTCCGCAACGAGCACGCCGAGCTGGCCGCCCACTACGCGGACCTGGCCAGCGAGGTCGCCTCGAAGACGGTGCGCTCGACGGTCAGCCGCAAGCAGCTGGGTGACCTGCTCATCCAGCAGGTCGAGGGTGTGATCAACATGCGCACCGAGGACCCGGACCGCAAGATCCCGTGCCGTGAGGCGTGGGCCATCGCTGCGACCTGCCTGCGGATCTGCGACGTGCCGCAGGAGAAGATCGACGCGGCCGCACCGATCGCCATCGACCTGCTCCCGCAGTTCATCGACGAGAAGGTGGCAGAGCCGGTCTGAGGCGCCGAAACCCGGTGGACTCGGGTCCACGCGTGGGTTTCGATGTGGGCATGGCCCTCTTCGTCTCGCACACGACCATCGACTGCCACGACGCGTACGCGCTCTCGGAGTGGTGGAAGGCGCTGCTCGGCTACGTCGACCTGGAGGATGACCCGAACCTCCCCGGTCACGAGGAGTGTGTGATCCTCGACCCGGAGACCGGCCACCGGCTGATGTTCATCGAGGTGCTCGACGAGGAGCTGCCCGCCAAGCGGATCCATTTCGACCTGCGCCCGCGCACCGGCACGCGTGACGACGAGGTCGAGCGCGTCCTGGGTCTGGGTGCGACGCTGGTCGCCGACCACCGCGGGAGGTACGGCCCTGGGAGCGGCTGGGTGATCTTCGCCGATCCCGAGGGCAACCCGTTCTGCGTGCTGCGGTCCGAGGCCGAGGTGGCTGCTCAGGAGGCGTCAGGCTCGTAGCCGGAGCAGCTCGAACATGCTGGAGAACCCCTGGTCCCCGTGGCCCTGGGCGATCCGGCGGTCCATCAGCGACTTCACCTCCCGCATCCGCACCGCCTCGACCCCGGCCGACTCCCGGTGCCCGATCAGGTCGTCCATCAGCGCGACCTGCACGTCGAGGGAGCCGAGGTCGGGGCCGTACGTCCCGCTCTTGATCGCGCTCGCCATCATCCGCAGCAGACCGGCGTAGCCGTTCAGGGATCCCGCGACCCGTTCGGTGAACGCCTCCAGGTCCATGCCCTCGGTCTCGACCAGGCTGAGGGTGTGCAGGAATCCGATCAGGAACTCGTAGCCGACCGCGACCTGGGCGTTGAACTCGACGGCCGCGAAACCGGCGTCGGGCCCGTGGTAGGTGAGCGAGCCGAGGTCGGCGAGCGCCGGCTCCACGGCGTCGAACGTCTCCCGGTCACCGCTGAAGGCCAGCGAGACCCTGGACGTGCCGACGTCGGGCGGATCGCCCATGACCTTCCCGTCGACGTACGCAGCCCCGTGCTCGACCGCCCACGCCGCGTTGGCCCGCGCCTGTGCCGGTGAGCCGCTGGTCAGGCTGACCAGGGTGCGACCGGCCGCGGCGGCGCCGACGGAGTCCAGGACGGCCTCGACCGCGGTGTTGTCCAGCAGGCTGAGAACCGTCAGCGGGCTCGCCGCCACCGCCTTCGCCGCGGTGGACGCGACCATGGCGCCCGCCTCGGCGAGCGCCTCCGCCTTGTCGGCCGTCCGGTTCCAGACCGTGGTCCGATAGCCGCGTTCGAGATATGCCCGCGCGACCGCCGATCCCATGTTGCCCATCCCGATCACGGTGACGGCGGGGCGGTCGTTGATGTCCGTCATGGTCTCAACTCCATCTCTCGTGGTGTGTTCCCATCCTGAAAGATGAAGTTGACTTGAGGTCAAGGGAATTCGGCGGCTGTGGGTCAGCCGGTCGCGACCGGGAGGTCGTGGTTGCTCCACTGGCTCCACGAACCCGGGAACAGTGCGGCGTCGTCGTAGCCGGCGATCGCCAGCGCGGCGACCTGGTGGGCGGCGGTGACGCCGGAGCCGCAGTAGGCGGCCACGGGGGCACCGGCCTCGACACCGAGCGCGTCGAAGCGGGCCCGGAGCTCCTTCGCGGGCAGGAAGCGACCGTCGGCGGCCAGGTTGTCGACGGTGGGCGCGGAGAGGGCGCCGGGGATGTGCCCGGCCTTCGGGTCGACCGGCTCGACCTCGCCGCGGTAACGCTCCGCGGCGCGGGCGTCGAGCAGAACACCCTGGTAGGCCTCGACGTGCTCGAACGGCAGCACGGGCAGGTGGCCGGGAGTGAGCGTCACCGTGCCGGGATCGGGCACCACGTCGGCGGTCGTCAGCGGGTGGCCCGCGGAGGTCCAGGCGCCGAGCGCGCCGTCGAGGAGACGTACGTCGGCGATGCCCGCCCAGCGGAGCAGCCACCAGGCGCGGGCGGCGGAGGTGTTGCCCACGGCGTCGTAGGCGACCACGCTGTCGCCCTCGGAGATGCCCCAGCGGCGGGCGGCCGCCTGCAGGTCGGCGAGCTCCGGCAGCGGGTGGCGTCCGTCGGTCGGCTCGCCGTGGCGGGCCAGCTCGGTGTCGAGGTCGACGTAGACCGCGCCGGGGATGTGGCCCTCGAGGTAGGACTCGTGCCCGGGCGGGCCGCCGAGCTGCCAGCGTACGTCGAGGAGGACCGGGGGCCGGTCGGAGGCGAGCTCGGTGGCGAGCTCGTCGGCGCTGATGAGTACGTTCACGGGTCGATTGTTCCAGTCAGGGTGGCAGCGGCGGGGGTGACACGTCGTTCGTAGGACTATCCGGTCGTCACGACAGGGCGAGCAGTCCTACGAACGACGTGTCACAGCACCGGCGGCCGGCGAACCAACAGGTCAGCGGACCGGAGCGCCCGGGCCGAGCGGGATGCCGAGGGCCCACCACAGGAAGAACAGGGCGGTCCAGGCAAGGCTCATCGCGATGGCCAGCGGCAGCGTGTAGGAGGCGAGGGTGCCGATGCCGGCGTCCTTGCGGTAGCGCTGCAGGAAGCCGAGGGCCATCACGAAGTAGGGGCTCATCGGGGTGATCGCGGTGGAGCCGGAGTCGGCGATCCGGAAGAGCGCCTGGGTGGTCTCCGGCGGCACCGAGAGCAGCATCAGCATGGGCACGAGGACCGGCGCGGCGATCGACCACATCGCCGAGCCGCTGGTGACCATGATGTTGACGACGCTGAGCAGCGCCAGGACGAGCAGGAACACCACCCAGACCGGGATGTTGCTGGTCTCCAGGGCCTCGGCGGAGTTGACCGCGAGGACGTCGCCGAGGTGGGTCCAGTCGAAGTACGCCAGGAACTGGGCGATCGCGAAGAACAGCACCAGCACCGGCGCCATCTGCTTGATCCCCTGGCCCATCAGTGCGGGCACGTCGCCGGCCTTGGTGATCGAACCCGACAGCGAGCCGTACACGATGCCGACGATCCCGAAGAGCACCGCGACGATCGCGGCGATGCCGGTGAGGAACGGCGACTCGGTCAGCGACCCGTCCTCGCCGCGCAGTGGCGATCCACCCGGGATCACGACGGCTGCGATCACCACGATCGCGGCCAGCAGGGCGAGGAGCGACCAGCGCAGCGCCCGACGCTCGCGACCGTCGAGCTCGAGGGAGCCGAAGTCGCCGTCGTCGGCATCCTCGTCCGCGTCCAGGTCGGGCCGCTTGGAGAGCACGAGCTTGGTCATCAGGGTGATCACCGCGGCCAGCAGCAGCGAGGAGGCGATGTTGAAGAACCAGTTGCTGACGGGGGAGACGTACGCACTCTCGTCGACGATCTGGGCCGCGGCCGTGGTGATGCCGGCGAAGATCGCGTCGTTGGGAGTCGGGATCGGACTGGCGTCGTACCCGCTGGCGATCGCGGTGTAGGCGACCACGATCCCGAGGATCGGCGAGCGGCCGACGGCGCGGAAGGCGAGGCCGCCGAGCGGCACCAGGATGATGTACGCAGCGGCCGAGGCCACGTGGGCGACGGTCCCGGTGAACGCGACGGCGAAGACGACCCAGCCGACCGGCACGCGGGAGATGCCGGTCTTCATCGCGGCGGTGAGGAAGCCGGTGCGCTCGGCGACGGCCACGCCCATGATGACCACGACGATGGTGGCCATCGGTGGGAACTCGGCGAAGTTGGAGACCATCGTGGACGTGGCCATCGCCAGGCCCTCGCCGCTGAGCAGGCTCTGGACGACGACCCTCTCGCCGTCCCCGGGGGAGATGACCGAGACGCCGGCCGCGGCGCAGATCGCGCTGATCACGGCGAGGATGGCGGCGAGGATCCAGAAGAGCCAGAACGGGTGCGGCAG
The DNA here is from genome assembly GCF_042798275.1 of Nocardioides sp. NPDC057767. Lineage (NCBI taxonomy): Bacteria > Bacillati > Actinomycetota > Actinomycetes > Propionibacteriales > Nocardioidaceae > Nocardioides > Nocardioides sp. NPDC057767. The sequence goes on from NZ_JBHVKJ010000003.1 coordinate 145,562, forward strand.
GGCGTTGCCGACGCGCTCGACCACGCCCATGGCGCGGATGATCCACGGCAGTCTCTCGCTGCCGGTCGGGGTTGCGGTGCTGGTCATGTCAGTCACCCTTCGCTGGTGAGGCGGTGGCGGGAGAAGAAGTCCCAGATCACCGTCGCGGACTCGATGGTGTGGGTGACGTGGCCGCCACCGGAGTAGATGTCGCCGCCCGGCCAGACGTGGCCACCGCCGTCGACGGCGACGTGCTGGACCTCGGCGTCCCGGTCGCACCCGGCCCAGCGGGTGGTCTCGACGTCGCGGGTCGTGCGCGTGGTGGAGCCGGCACAGCCGTTGTGCTCGGCCCAGCTCTCCACCCACTCGGGGATGGCGGGCAGGTCGCGGTCGGCGTCGCCCTCGTAGGGGATGGTCGCGTCGGCGACCCCGTGGATCTCCAGGATCGGCGTCGGCGGCGCTTCCGCGCAGCCGGTCCGGGTGCCCGGGTAGAGCGCCGGGGCGACCGGGGCGACGGCCGCGAACGTGTTCGGCAGCTGACAGGCGAGGAGGGCGGTCAGGCCGGCGCCGTTGGACTTGCCGGTGGCATAGACGCGGGTGGTGTCGATGCAGTGGTCGGCCTCGATCGCGTCGAGCAGGGCGCGGGTGAAGGCTACGTCGTCGACCCCGGGGGCCTCGTACGGTGCGCCCTGCCATGCCTTGCGGTAGCCCGAGCCGGTGCCGATCGCGCCGTCGGGATAGGCGACCACCGCCGGGAGGTCGGAGAGCTCGGAGTAGCCCTCGACCTCGACGCCGGTGCTGCCGCGGCCGTGGAAGGCGACGATGAGTGGCCAGTCGTCGCGGTGGTCGTAGTTCTCCGGGAGGCGGAGCACGTAGCTGCGCTCGAGGTCGCCGCTGGTCAGCTCGTACTTCTGGCTGCTGTCGGACTCCTGGTCGGTGGGCTTGGTACAGGACACGGTCTGGCCGGCTTCCTGGTCCTGGACGGAGGCGCGACTCAGGGCGGCGGTGGCGGTCGGGGCCAAGGACAGCGCCGCCACCGCCGTGACCGCGACGGCCGGAGCCAGGAGGCGGGATTGTCGTGGGGACATGGGGGTGCTCCTTCGGGGCAGATCGGTGCGTTTCGGGTGTGCTGGATCGCCCGGCGACGCGGTGCGCGTCCCGGTGGTGAAAGGTGGTCGAGCTTGTCGAGACCACCCGTCGTGACTGATCTAGGTGTCGAGCCACTCCTTGATGAAGGCGACGATGCGGTCGGTGGCCTCGGCGAGGATGGCGCGGCCGTCCTCGGCGGTGGCGCGGCGTGGGTCGCCGAGAACCCCTGAGGGTGAGAGGCGGTCGTAGGGGAGAGCCACGGCGGGATGGCTCACCGAGCGGGCCAGGCGGGCGAGCGCATCGAGCTCGTCGGGCGTGGTCGTGCCCGGGGTGAGCAGGTCGTGGCGTACGAGGTGGGGGGCGATGTGCAGCATCTGGGCGGTCTCGGCCTCGCCGCTGTGACCGGACACCGCGCTCAGCTCCATCGCGGCGACGGAGTCCTTCGCCAGCGTCGTCACCGGCGTCCAGGCCAGCTCCAGGTCGGCGCGGTCGCGCAGCAGCTCCTGGGCCAGCGTGCCGAGTGTGGCGTTGTTGCCGCCGTGACCGGTGATCACCAGGAAACGCCGCCAGCCGTGGGTGGCCAACGACTCGACGTACTCCCGCACGACGGCGGCGAACAGCGCCGGGCGCAGGCTCACCGTGCCGGCGAAGGCCTGGTGGTGGGGCGAGACGCCGACCGGCACGCCGGGACCGATGACGACCTTGCCCGGCAGCGCGTCGGCGACGGCGTCGGCGAGCGCCTCGGCGCGGATCTGGTCGGTGGCCAGCGGGAGCCCGGCGCCGTGCTGCTCGAAGGCGCCGACGGGGATCACCACGACCGTCCCGCCCTCGGCCGCCTGCGCGGCCTCGAGGGTGGTCATCTCCGCGAGCCTCGCGGTCATCGGGACTGCTCCGGGCCGAGGGTGGCGGCGATCGCGTCGCGGATCGCGAGCAGGTGCTCGCGGGTCAGGGCGGCCGCGGCGTCGGCGTCGCCGTCGCGTACGGCCTCGACGATCCGGAGGTGGTCGGCGTGGTCGCGGTCGCGGTCGGTGTAGCGGTGCCGGATCTCGATCTGGTCGCGGGCCCGCACCTGCAGCAGCGCCTCGATGGTCTCGCGCAGCAGCAGGTTGCCGGAAGCCCCGGCGAGCGCGACGTGGAAGTGCAGCTCGGGCCGCTCGTCGGCGTACTGCGGCTTGAGCGAGTTGTCGGCAGAGAGGGTCAGCGCGGCCAGGTCGTCGTCGGTACGCTGCGTGGCGGCCGCGGCCGCGACCGGCGGTTCCAGCACGATCCGGGCGTCGAGGAGCTCGAGGACCGACTCGCTACGCGACTCGGAGACATGCGGGTTGACCAGCAGCCGCCGGTTGACCCCGCCGCTCACGTAGGTGCCCGAGCCGTGCCGGAAGCGGATGACGTCGGTGGCCTCGAGACGGCGCAGCGCCTCCCGGATCGTCGGTGTGGTCACCTCGAACCGCTTGGCGAGCTCGCGCGAGGAGGCCAGGGCGTCGCCCGGCTCCAGGCCGGCGGCCTCGATCATGGCGACGATCCCGTCGGCGATGCGTTCAGAGAGCGATGATGTGTTGCTGGTCACAATAAGTGACTAAATCACTTATTGAATTCGCCGTCAAGGGCGAGTGCGCCCTGCAGGGCTCAGGCGGGCAGCGGCAGGACCTCGACCGGGCAGGCCGCCTCGCGCAGCAGCGCCCGGGTGACGCCGCCCAGGTGCGGGAAGGCGTTCAGGTGCGATGCCCGTCCCACCACGACGAGGGTGGCGGCCTCGGAGGCCGCGACCAGCGCATCCGCCGGGGCCTCCGCGAGGACACGGCCCTCCAGCGGTGTCCGGGCGGCCTCGGGAGCATGTGCTCGGGCCCGCTGGATGAGGTCCTCCACGTAGGCGTCCGCGCGCATCGTCCAGTCGCGTGCGGTGGCATGGTCGGCGAGCTCGGCGTGCATGGCCATCAGCTCGAGGGCGTGGAGGACGGTGACCGGCTCGTTCAGCCGGTCGGCCTCCTCCAGGGCATAGGCCAGGACCTGGTCGTCGGACTTGTCGCCGCTGACGCCGACGACGACGCCGGCGCGTCCCTCGGCCGACCAGTCTTCGGGGACCACGGTGACCGGGCAGTTGGCATGAGCAGCGATGCGGGCCGAGACGGAGCCGGTGAACACCCGGCGCACGCGGGAGAGCTGCCGACGCTGGATCACGACGTGGCCGGCCTCCTGGGACTCCTTGACGAGGATGTGGGCGGGATGGCCGCGGAGCAGCTCACCGGTCACTTCGACCGCGTCGCCGAGGGTTTCCCGGACACGTTCCTTGGCCTCGTAGAGGCGTTGCTCGGCGAGTCGGCCGACCGCGGAGTCGTCGATGATCATCGAACGCGGCTGCATCGCTCCTGGCAGACCGAGGATCGGGTCGCCGAAGAGCACGTTGGCCTGGAAGACATGGACCAGTCGCAGCGGGTGGCCGCTGCTCGCGGCCAGACGCCCCGCGTAGTCGAGCAGGGCGCCCTCCGTCTCCGGGTCCTGGATCCCGACGAGGACCGGCGCGGTGGGGGTGGACGCGGACGGCGTGCTCATGCCATCACGCACATGTGATCGGTGGGAAGGCCGCTGAGGCCCTGGTGCATGCCCGGGTTGTGGGCTCCGTCGAATCCGTCGCTCTGGGTGCAGTGGACGACGTGGCGTCCGAAGTCACGACCGTCACCGGCCGAGGCGGACGACGGGGCGAGAACGACGGCGGCGACGGCCGCCACGACGGGAATCAGGATGCGCTTCATGATGATGTCACTCCTCGATGGTTGGAAGGTACGGACTGGGCGACCCGCACCCGGTTGACGCCGGCGACCGTCGCCGCGGCGCTCTCGGCCAGCGCGCGGTCCTTCGCTGTCGCCGGACCGGTGATCGTCACGCTCCCGTTGGCGACCACGACACGCCAGTCGCGATGTCCGAGGTTGGCCAGGAGCGTGGTGAGCTCCTTGTCCAAGGTGTCGTCGTCGCGGGCGAGGGCGTCGGCCACGTCACTCCGGCTGATGACGCCGACCAGAAGATCCTCGGCGTCGAGGACGGGCAGGCTCTTCAGTCCCCGTTCGGCCATGATGTCGACCGCGACGGAAACCTCCGCGCTGTCGCGCACGGCGACCGCCACCGGGCTCATCACGTCCTCCACGTACGCCGGTGGCTCGTCGGTCACAGGAGGTGCCGGGCGCAGATGGGCGCGCGGGTCCGGCAGGACACGGTCGCGGATCAGGTCGATCTCGGCGACGACGCCGCAGAGCCGGCCGGCTGAGGTCACCACCGGCAAGGCGGTGATGTGGTGGTCGCGCAGCAGTCCGAGCGCCTCCCTGGCGGGCGTCTCTCTCCGCGCGGTGACGGGTGAAGAGGTCATGATCTCTCGGACAAGCATGGTCGTTCCCACCTAGGGTGCTCGGTACTGATGGGACGAGCCTCGTCCGCCTCCCGGAGCCGGACATGAGTGGAAGGTCCTGGTCCGGTGAGACCTTCGGCCCCCGCGGGACCTTCGTCATCCTGTCCACGGACGAACGTCGTCACGGTCGGGACCTGGCGGCACTCCTGCCGGGATCGCGGTCGGCTGTGTGCTGGAGCGGTCCGTGATCCCATGATGAAGGAGAGGGCCATGTCCCTTCTCGACAGAACCCTGTTCCACCGTGAAACACGCGGTGGCGTCACCGGCAAGGCGACGCCACCACCACGCCCCGTCGACCGACCGGTCCCCGGTGGGGAGACCCCCGCCGGTCAGCTCCGGCTCCCGCACGCGACTGCTCTGGTGATGGGCTCGATCATCGGGGTCGGCGTCTTCAGCCTCCCGTACGCCGTGGCGTCCTACGGCCCGATCAGCCTGGTCGCGATGGCCGTCGCGACGGTCGGCGCCGTCGCCCTCGCGCTGGTGTTCTCCTCCCTCTCCCGCAGGATGCCTGCCGGCGGCGGGCCCTACGCCTATGCGCGCGCCGCCTTCGGCAACGGCTGGGGATTCAGCCAGGCCTGGCTCTACTGGATCACCGCATGGGCGGGCAACGCCGCGATCGCCGTCGGCTGGGTCTTCTACGTCGAGACGTTCCTCAACAAGGGTGGCGCCACCGGGTGGTCGATCGTGATCGCCCTGGCCGGCCTGTGGATCCCCGCGGCGATCAACCTCACCGGCGTACGGTCCATGGGCGTCTTCCAGCTGTGGACGACGGTGCTGAAGTTCGTCCCGCTCGCGCTGATGGCGACCGCCGGGCTCTTCTTCATCGAGGGCGGCAACTTCACCCCGTGGAACACGAGCGGCGAGACGAGCATCTCGGCGATCGGCGGTGCGATGGCGATCTGCCTGTTCAGCTACCTCGGACTCGAGACCGCGTCCGTCGCCGCCGCCCAGGTCCGTGATCCCGGCCGCAACGTCCCGCGTGCGACGGTTCTGGGAACCGTCGGAAGTGCGGTGGTCTACCTGCTCTCCCTGGTCGCCGTCTTCGGCATCCTGCCGGCCTCGCAGCTGGCCCAGGACGCCAACCAGGCCTCCTACTCCGCTGCCGCGAACGAGGTCTTCGGTGGCAACGTGGCGGGCAACATCGTCGCGGCCGCCGTGATCATCTCCGGGATCGGCGCCCTCAACGGATGGACCATGATCTGTGCCGAGATGCCGCTGGCCGCCGCGAAGGAGGGCCTGTTCCCGAAGGTCTTCGGCCGGGTCTCGCGCCGCGGTGTGCCGGCCATCGGCATCATCGCGTCCGCCGCCCTGGCCTCGGTCGCGGTCGTCGTGAGCTACCTCGGTGCCGACGGGGCGACGGTGTTCACGACGCTGGTGCTGATGACCGGTATCACCGCGGCCATCCCGTACGCCTTCTCCGCGATGGCGCAGCTCAAGTGGCGTTGGCAGGACCACCGCCGCGGCCCGACTCCGCGTCTCGCCCTCGACCTCGCGGTCGCCGTCGTCGCGCTGGCCATGTCGATCGCGTTCGTCTACTACTCCCGCAACACCGACAACAGCTGGTACGTCGTGTGGGGCCCGTTCCTCATGACCGGTGCCGCCGCGATCCTGGGGGTCCCGGTCTACCTCAGCCAGCGTCGCCGGCTCCAGGCGGCCTCGGCGGACAACGACTCGGCGACGTCGGAAGGGAGCGACTCGTGAGCGGGAACCTCCACGTCGACTCCGAGGTCGGGCGCCTGCGTCAGGCCGTTGTTCACCGGCCCGGCCTCGAGCTCAGCCGGCTGACCCCGAGCAACATCGAGCGGCTCCTCTTCGACGACGTTCTGTGGGCCGAGCGTGCCCGGGCCGAGCACGACGGGTTCGTGGCCGCGCTCGAGGCTCACGGGGTCGTGGTCCACCACTTCGCCGACCTGCTGACCGAGGCGCTGGACCAGCCGGGTGCGCGTGAGCTCCTCCAGGAGGAGCTCTCCACCGCGCACCGGTTCGGTCCCGCGCTGGACCAGCCTCTCGACGACCTGGTGGCCACCACCCCGGCGGGGGAGCTGGCGACGTACCTGATCGGCGGCGTGCTCAAGTCGGACGTCGCCGACCGGGTGCACGCCAGCAGCCTGCTGCTGGAGTACCTCCGCGACGACGACTTCCTGCTGGCCCCGCTGCCCAACCACCTCTTCCAGCGCGACAACGTGGCGTGGGCGTACGACGCCGTCTCGCTCAACCCGATGGCGAAGCCGGCGAGGCGGCGCGAGACGATCAACTCGAAGGTCGTCTACGACTTCCATCCGATGTTCCGCGGCGTCGACTACCTCTACGGCCACGACGCCCTCGACCACGGCGGCGCGACCCTGGAGGGCGGCGACGTCACCGTGATCGGCAATCGCGCCGTGATGGTCGGCATGGGGGAGCGGTCGACGCCGCAGGGGGTCGAGAACCTGGCCCGCGCGCTGTTCCGGCGCGGCACGGTGGACACCGTGATCGTGGTGGAGCTGCCCCGCGAGCGGGCGTTCATGCACCTCGACACCGCGATGACGATGATCGACGCCGACGCGTTCTCCGTCTACCCCTATCTTCCCGACGAGCTGCGCTCCTACTCGCTGCACCGCGTCGGGACGGGCGGGGAGTTCAAGCTCGAGGAGAACGACGCGTTGTTCCCGACCGTTGCCGACGTCCTCGGCCTGGACCGGGTGCGCGTGCTGCGGGCGCCGATCGACCGGCTGGGTGCCGAGCGCGAGCAGTGGGACGACGGCAACAACTTCCTCGCCCTGGCTCCCGGCGTCATCGTGGGCTACGAGCGGAACACGACCACCAACGCCTATCTGGCCGACCAGGGCATCGAGGTGGTGCCCATCGTCGGGGAGGAGCTCGGCCGCGGCCGCGGTGGACCCCGGTGCATGACCTGCCCCATCGAACGAGAGGGGGTGTCGGCATGACTCTGCTCGTCCCCGACACGGTGGCCAGGTCGCTGGCCGGCCGCGACTTCCTCAAGGAGGTCGACCTGAGCGTCGAGGAGTGGCGCTCGCTGGTCGCGCTGGCCGCGGAGCTCAAGATGGCGCGGCGACTGCCCGGCAGGGCTCCACGTCTCGCCGGCCGCTCGATCGCCCTGCTCTTCGAGAAGTCCTCGACCCGCACCCGGTGCGCGTTCGAGGTGGCTGCCTACGACGAAGGTGCGCACGTGACCTACCTCGACCCGGCGAGCTCGCACCTCGGCCACAAGGAGTCGGTCGCGGACACCGCCCGGGTGCTCAGCCGCCTCTTCGACGGCATCGAGTACCGCGGCTCCGACCAGGCCGTGGTGGAGACGCTCGCGGCGTACGCCGACGTGCCGGTGTGGAACGGCCTGACCGACGCCTGGCACCCGACCCAGGCGCTCTGCGACGTGCTCACCATGCTCGAGCACTCGGCCAAGCCCGCCGAGCAGATCACGGTCGCGTACGTCGGCGACGCCCGCAACAACGTCGCCCGCTCGCTCCTCGTGGCCGGCGCCATGATGGGCATGGACGTCCGGATGGTCTCGCCGGCGGAGCTGGCGCCGGGCGCCGACGCGGTGCAGCACGCGGAGCGGATCGCGGCGGTCACCGGGGCGCGGCTGGACATCACCAGCGACCGCGACCGTGGCCTCGCCGGCGCCGACTTCGTCCATACCGACGTGTGGGTCTCCATGGGCGAGCCGCCCGAGCTCTGGGACCGGCGGATCGCACTGCTGGCACCCTACGCCGTCGACGACGCGCTGCTCGAGCTCACCGGCAACCCGCAGGTGCGGTTCATGCACTGCCTGCCGGCCCTGCACGGGACCGACACCGAGCTGGGCCGTCAGCTGGCGAGCCGGACCGGGCGTACGTCGTTCGAGGTCACCCCGGAGGTGTTCGAGTCGGAGCGCTCGATCGTCTTCGACCAGGCGGAGAACCGTCTGCACACCATCAAGGCCGTGCTCGTCGCGACACTGGCCGGCTGAGCCCGGCCGAGAAGGAGAGATCAGATGAGGATCGTCGTCGCCATCGGCGGCAACGCCCTGCTGCGGCGCGGGGAGCGGCCGGACGCCGCTCCCCAGCGCCGGCACGTGGCCGCGGCCGCGGCCGGGCTCGCGGGTCTTGCCCGCGAGCACGAGGTCGTGGTGGTCCACGGCAACGGCCCCCAGGTCGGCCTGCTCGCTCTGGAGAGCGGCGCCGACCCCACCCTGTCCGAGCCCTATCCGCTCGCCGACCTCGTCGCCGAGTCCCAGGGTCTCATCGGGCTCTGGCTGCAGCAGGCGCTCCTGGACGAGGGGGTCGGCAGCGTGGTGACGCTGGTCAGCCAGACGGTGGTCGATCCCGAGGACCCGGCGTTCCAGGAGCCGACCAAGTTCATCGGCCAGGTCTACGACGAGCCGACGGCCCGTCGCCTCGCGGACCGGTACGGCTGGACCGTGCGGCCCGACGGTGCCGGCTGGCGACGGGTCGTGGCCTCCCCGGCTCCCCGGGACATCGTCGAGCTGCCGGTGGCCGAGCGTCTCCTCGACGCCGGCGTCACGGTCGTGCTCGCCGGAGGCGGTGGGGTCCCGGTCATGGACCGCGACCGCCGGTATCGGAGCATCGACGCGGTCGTCGACAAGGACCACGCGGCCGCCCTGGCCGCGGAGGCGCTCGGTGCCGACCTGCTGCTCGTCCTGACCGACGTCGAGGGCGTGATCCGGGACTTCGGCGGTCCCGCCGAGAAGGTGCTGCGCGAGGTGAGCGTCGCCGAGCTGTCCGCGATGCGGTTCCCGGCAGGGTCGATGGGGCCGAAGGTGGCCGCCGTCTGCGCCTTCACCCGGGCGACGGGCCGGCGCTCGGCGATCGGCTCCCTCGACGAGATCAACGGCGTGCTCGCCGGCACGTCGGGCACCCAGGTGCGGAGCTGAGGCCGGTGCCGTCACGTACAGGTCTGGGATCCGGCGGGCTCACCACGACAGAGGCGGAGCTCCGGCTGGAGCAGGGCGGTCCCAACGCCGTCCCGGCGCCGCCGCCGACCACGCTGGCGGCCCGGGTGCTGACGCAGCTGCGGGACCCGATGATCCTGCTGCTCGGCGCCGCGTTCGTGGTGGTCCTCGGCCTCGGAGACGTGCCGGACGCGAGCATCATCGCGGTCGTGGTCCTGGTCAACACCGCCATCGGGGTCGTGCAGGAACGGCGGGCCGAGCAGGCCATGGCGGCCCTGGGCAGGATGGCCGCTCCGCGAGCCCGCGTGCTCAGGGACGGCCGGGTGAGCGAGATCGAGGCGGCCGGGCTGGTGAAGGGCGATGTCGTACGTCTCGAGGCGGGTGACGTCGTGCCGGCCGACCTGGTGGCCGACGAGGCGGTGGGACTCGAGGTCGACGAGTCGTCGATGACGGGCGAGTCCGTGCCGGTCGGACGCGCGAGCGGCGAGGAGCTCCTCTCCGGAACCGTCGTCACCAAGGGACGCGGCTGGGGCGTGGTCGAGAGGATCGGCTCCGAGAGCGGCCTGGGCCGGATCGCGGCGCTGATCGCGACCACCAGAACCGAGCCGACACCCCTCCAGGCCCGGCTCCGGCGGCTCTCCCGCCAGCTGGTCGTGGCCACCGCCGCCATCGCGCTCCTCGTCCTGGTGCTCTCCGTGCTGCGGGGCGTCTCGTTCGGCGAGGCGTTGATCCTCGCGGTCAGTCTGGCGGTCGCCGCCATCCCCGAGTCGCTGCCCGCGGTCGTCTCCGTCGCGCTGGCGCTGGGCGCCCACCGGATGGCGAAGCAGTCTGCGATCGTGCGCTGGCTGCCGGCGGTCGAGACGCTCGGCTCGGTGACGGTGCTCGCCTCGGACAAGACCGGCACCCTCACCGAGGGCCGGATGAGCGTGCAGCGGATCTGGACGCCGGAGGCCGTCGACGAGGCGGCGCTGCTGAGGGACGTGGTGCTGTGCAACGACGCCCGGCTGACCGGACCGGAGACCGACCGGACCCTGATCGGTGAGCCGATGGAGGCAGCCCTCCTGTTGGCCGCCGCCGACCGGCAGGTCGAGGCTGCGGAGCTGCGCCGCGTCTGGACCCGCGTCGACGAGGTGCCGTTCGAGAGCGAGACCCGCCACATGGTCACCGTGGACCGGGCTGAGGACGGCACGGTGCTCGAGGTCGTCAAGGGCGCCCCGGAGGTGGTGCTCAGCATGCTTCCGGAGGGGTTGGAGCGGAGCCGCGGAGCAGCGGTCGCCGAGGACCTGGCCGGTGCGGGATTCCGGGTGCTGGCGGTGGCACACCGGTCGTGGCGCCCGCCGAGCGAGCGGCCGGAGACCCTCCTGCTCGTCGGACTCGTCGGCATCGCCGACCCGCCTCGTACGGATGCCGCAGCCGTGGTGGCCGACTGTCGTGACGCAGGGATCCGGACCGTGCTCATCACCGGCGACCATCCAGCGACCGCCGGTGCCGTCGCCCGAGACGTCGGCATCCTCGCCGTCGGCGAGGTGATGGACGGCGACGTGATGGACGGCGACGTGATGGACGGCGCGGCGGTGGACCGTGGCGAACACCGCGAGGCGGTGGACCGGGTTCACGTCTACGCCCGGACCCGACCGGAGCAGAAGGTCGACATCCTCGACGCGCTGAAGGCCCGCGGTCATGTGGTCGCGATGACCGGCGACGGCGTCAACGACGGCCCGGCCCTCCGCCGCGCCGACATCGGGGTGGCGATGGGCAAGCGCGGCACAGAGGTGGCCCGGCAGGCCGCGGACGTGGTCCTCGCCGACGACAACCTCCGCACCCTGGTCGTCGCCGTGGGTGAGGGCAGGCGGGTGTACGCCAACATCCGTACGTTCCTGCGCTACGGCCTCGCCGGCGGGCTGGCCGAGGTGCTGGTGATCCTGCTCGGGCCGTTCCTCGGTCTGGCGTTCCCGTTGGGTGCCGGACAGATCCTGTGGATCAACATGCTCACCCACGGCGTACCCGGCGTCGCGTTCGGCGGCGAGCCGCTCGACCGGCAGGACATGAGGCGTCCCTCGCCGTCCCCGGAACGCTCGGTGCTCGGCGGCGGGCTGGCCCGCCAGATCGTCACGTCCGGGCTCCTCATCGCGGTGGTCAGCATCGCCGCGGGTCTGCTGGCCCAGCGTTTGGAATGGCATGTGCAGTCCGCGGTGTTCCTCACGCTCGGCGCGGCCCAGCTCGGTCTGGCCCTCGCGCTGCGGGCGCCTCGGAAGGGCTGGACCCTGGCGGGACGTGGCATCGAGGTCGCTGTGCTGATCGCGCTGCTGCTGCAGCTGTCCGCGGTGTGGTTCGGTCCGCTCCGGGCGCTGCTGGGGACAGAGGTCCTCGAGCCGCGCGCCCAGCTGATGCTTCTCGCGCTGGCCTGTCTGCCGGGCCTCGTGGTCGCGGCCGGCAGAGTGGCTGGGCGGCTGGCCCGACGTCGCCACGAGGGCTGAGCGGAACCGCGGGAGCTGTTCCTCACCTCGTGGTCGATGGGCCGCGGGCGCCGCGCCAGACCTTGTGGAACCAGTCGCCGAGCAGCAGGACGAGCCCGGCGCCGACCGCCCACAACCACCCCTCGCCCGAGGGCCAGGTGCCCCCGAGCATCTCGGCGAGCCACGGCAGGCCGAGGAAGGCGGCGAGCAGCACCAGCTCGACCGCGACGGCGGCCGACACCAGCGGGTTGCGGCGGGGATCGATACGCCATGCCGGCCGTGCCTCGCTCCGGCAGGCGAATGCGTTGGCGACCTGGGCGACCGCGATCACCGCGAACGCCGTCCCCGAGGCGCGCGCGAGCAGGGTGGCCTCCGGCGTCTCGCCGATCGACCAGCCCCCGCCGCTGAGGACCCAGAGGAACGCGGCGACGGCGGCAACGGCCTCGATGGGCCCGAGCACCAGGAACGCCCGGCGCAGCACCGAGCCGCTGGCCACCCGCTCCCGTCGCCGAGGACCGTCCATCGTGCGCTTGTTCGGAGGCTCGGCGCCGAGCGCGAGAGCGGGAAGCATGTCGGTGCCGATGTCCAGGGCGAGGATCTGGAGCACCCCGAGGGCGGCCGGTATCGAGCCGCCCGAGAGCGCCCAGACGGCGAACGGCGCCAGCTCGGCCACGTTGTCGGTCAGGTGGAAGGTCAGGAACCGGCGGATGTTGGCGTACGTCGCCCGACCCAGCTCGATCGCCTTGACGATGGTCGCGAAGTGGTCGTCGAGCAGCACCAGGTCGGCGGCATCGCGAGCCACGTCGCTGCCGCCGAGACCCATGGCCACACCGACGTCCGCGCCGCGCAGCGCGGCGGCGTCGTTGACCCCGTCGCCGGTCATCGCGACCACATGGCCGTGCAGCCTCAGCGCGTTGGCGATGCGGAGCTTGTCGGCCGGGGTGACGCGGGCGACGACCGCGCCGCGGGGGTCGTCGAGCAGGTCCGCCAGTGTCTTGTCGTCGGCCGGCAGCCGGTCGCCCTCGACGACGACACCGCCGGGTCGCAGGAGGTCGACCTCGGTGGCGATCGCGGCCGCGGTCCGGGCGTTGTCGCCGGTCATCATGGCCACCCGGATGCCCGCGGTGCGGCACGACTCCAAGGCCTCGCGTACGCCGTCACGGGGTGGGTCCTCGATGGCCAGCAGCGCCAGCAGCTCCACGGGCTCGTCGAGGAGACCGGCGAGCTCGGCAGCCGTGGCCGGCGGCCGGTCGGCGCGGGATCGCGCCACGGCGACGACGCGCCGGCCCTCGTCGGCGTACGCGCCCAGGACCGTCATGGCGTCCGCGGCGGCCTCCCCGCACCCGGGCAGGATCCGCTCCGGAGCCCCGAGAAAGTAGCTCCGATCATCGAGGACGGCTGCGCTGAAGCGTCGTTCGGTGACGAACGGGACCCGGATCGCCGGATCCGCGGTGTCGCTTCCCAGCCGGGCGGCCACGACGTCGATGGCGACCTCCATCGGGTCGCCTGCGGGCCGCCAGACCTCGTCCTGGAGGACCGCCCGCCCGGTGACGCAGGCCCGGGCCGCGCCGGCGGCCTCGGCGGCCACGAGCAGGGCCGCCGGCTCGCCGGAGACGGTGCCCTCGGGGTCGTAGCCCTCCCCGCCGGGGACGGCACGCCCTTCCGGGGTCCAGACCTCCACCACGGTCATCTCGTTGCGGGTGAGCGTTCCGGTCTTGTCGGTGCAGATGAACGTGGTCGACCCGAGCGTCTCGACCGCCTCCAGATGCCGGACCAGGGCCTTGCTCTCCGCCATCCGCTGCGCGCCGCGGGCCAGCGACAGGGTCACGGTCGGCAGCAGCCCCTCGGGAACGAGGGCGACGCTGACGCCGACGGCGAACAGCAGGGCGCCGGTGGCGGTCCCGCCGAGCAGCAACGAGGTCACGCCGAGGACGACTCCCACCGTCAGCGCGACGGCGGCGATGATCCTGACCAGCCGGTCGAGCTCTCGGTCCAGCGGGCTCGGCGGCCGATGGGCGCCGGCGATCAGGCCGGCGACCGAGGCGACCTCCGTCCGCGCGCCCGTGGCCGTGACCAGGGCCTGTCCGCTGCCCTGGACGAGGAACGTGGCGGCGCGGACGACACTGCCCACCGGCTTGTGCACCGGCACGCTCTCGCCGGTGAGCATCGACTCGTCGACCGTGACCTCCTCGCTGCGCAGGAGCGTCCCGTCGGCGGGCACCCGGTCGCCGGCCTCGAGCAGGACGACGTCACCCGGCACCACCTGGTTCGCCGGAACCTCCTCCGTGCGGCCGTCGCGGACGACCCGGGTGTTGGCCGGCATCAGGGAGCCGAGCTTCTGGGCAGCCTGGTCGGCGCGGTGCTCCTGGGCGTACGCGAAGACGCCGTTGAGCAGGACGATGACCGCGATGGCCAGCGCCAGGGTGGGCATGCCCGCGAGCAGCGCGAGCCCGGCGGCGCCCCACAGCAGCACGGCGAAGAAGTGGGTGAGCTGCGCGACCAGGAGCCGCCACCACGGGCGTCGCGGCGGACGCGGCAGCTCGTTCGGCCCGAACCGGGCCAGCAGAGCCGCGGCATCCGCGGAGGTGAGGCCGCCCCGTTCGTTCAGGACGTCACCCTCGGCCTGTCCAGCGGTCAACGTCCCCTCCTTCGTGGGGTCTCGCTCGAGCCCCTCCGCCCGACTCTTGCCGACACCGTCGCCGTGCCGCAGGTCCATAGGTCCTCCGGCGGGTGGACGTCCGTCCTGCCGCCGGGCGCTCCCGGCGCCCCGGCAGGTGTCCGTGGACCTAGGTCCTCGGCTCGGTGCACCGATGGCCCTGCTGCGCCTCGTCGGACCCGGCGAGATTGGAGGCACGGACGCGCACCGAGTCCCCGGAGGAGAGAACATGTCCATGCAAGAGCGGATCCTGGTCGGCATCGACGGGGGAGAGGGCGGTCGAGCCGCGATCGCCTACGCCGCGGACGAGGCCCGACGCAGCGGCGCCGACCTGTGGCTCGTCCACGTGGTCGACCTGGCCGTTGCTACGGGCGTCTTCTACCCGTACGGCTACTCGGGCCTGGCGAACCAGATACGCGAGGCCGGTCTGACGGCTCTGGCCCGCGCGGAGAAGGAGGCCGCCGAGCTCATCGGTGCCGACCGCGTCTCGACGACGCTCCGCGACGGCGCAGTGGTGACCGAGCTCGTCCACGCTGCCGGCGACTCCACGCTGGTGGTCCTGGGAGACGAACGCCACCACAGCCTGGCCCGGGTCGTGACCGGTTCGGTGACCGGCCGGGTCGCATCTCGGGCACCGGTTCCGGTCGTGGTCGTGCCGACCGCGCGAGAGGCTGCCCCGAACACGGGCACGGTGTTCGTCGCCGTGGCGGACTGCGATGCCTCCACCGAGCTCGTCGCCCGCGGGCTGCAAGAGGCCCGTGACCGCGCCAGCGACCTGGTGCTCGTCCACGCGTGGGAGGTGCCGGCCGTCTATTACGAGACGACGCTGGGGCAGCTCGACGCGGCGGGCTGGGAGGCCGATGCCCGGCACCGGCTGATGCGGACCCTGGAACGGGCCCGCGGGACGGTTCCCGGCGCCGCCGCGATCGACGTGTGGATCGAGATCCGCCGGGGTCAGCCCGCCCGCGTCGTCAAGGAGGCGGCGAAGGAGGCCGCCCTGCTGATCATCGGAAGACGCGGACACGCGTTCCCGTTGCGCCGCCTGGGCGGCACCGGCCATGCGCTGCTGCGTGAGTCCGGCTGCCCGGTCGAGGTGGTCCCGCCGGTCGCCGAACCGTCATGAACGTCGAGACCTCCTCGTTGCGCGCGGCCGACACCGCGCCACCGGCGACGGGCGACGTGCTGAGGTGCACCGACCTGCGCCGGTCCTTCGGATCGGTCAAGGCGGTCGACGGCATCTCGTTCCGGATCGGCAGCGGCGAGACGTACGGGCTCCTCGGTCCCAACGGTGCCGGGAAGACGACCATCATCTCGATGATCTCGGGGGTGCTGGAGGCGGACTCCGGCTCGATGGAGGTCGACGGCGTGGAGATGCATCCCGGTGCGCTCAGAGCCAAGGCCGCCATCGGGTACGTCCCCCAGGACGTCGCGCTCTACCCCGATCTGACCGGTCGGGAGAACCTGCTCTTCTTCGCGTCCCTGTACCGGATCGGCCGACGTCAGGCCCGCGACCGGGTCGCGGAGGTCCTCGACATCGTCGGGTTGACCGACCGCGCGGGCGAACGCGTCGAGAAGTACTCGGGCGGCATGAAGCGCCGGCTCAACATCGCGGTCGGCCTGATCCACCGGCCCCGCCTGCTGGTGCTCGACGAGCCCACGGTGGGTGTCGACCCGCAGAGCCGGAACGCGATCCTCGGCAGCGTCGAGCGGCTCAGCACCGAAGGCATGGGGGTGCTCTACACGACCCACTACATGGAGGAGGCGGAGCGACTCTGCGACCGGGTCGCGATCATGGATCTCGGGCGAATGATCGCCGAAGGTACGCCGAGGCAGCTGACCGCACAGCTCGGCGACGCCGAGCACATCCGTCTCACCCTCGACGGCGACCCGGCCCGCACGGTCGCGGCGCTGCGTGAGCTGCCGGACGTCACCGGTGTGACCGGGACGGGCGACATGGTCGACGTGCTCGTGCCCGACGCCGAGTCGTCGCTGCCGCGGGTGATCCAGGTCGCCGCCGGCCACGGCACGGTGCGCTCGGTGACCGTGGAGGAACCTGACCTCGAGACGGTCTTCCTCCGTCTCACCGGCAAGCGGCTGCGAGACTGATCATGCATCCCAGCCTGCAGATCGCGGCCAAGGACCTGAGACAGCGCGCCCGCGACCGCTCCGCCTTCCTGCTCGCGATCGTGGTGCCGTTCACGCTCGCCGCCATCTTCAGTCTGCTGTTCGGGCCCGCGGCGACACCGCGAGCCTTCGAGTACGCCGTCGTCGACCAGGACCGCACCGCCGTCTCGCTGGCCTTCACCGAGGAGGTCCTCGGCGCCTTGCAGGAGCAGGGTGTCGCCGAGGTGAGCGAGCTCGACGAGGAGCAGGCCAGGACCGGTGTCCGTGACGGCGACCTGGATGCGGCGTTCGTGCTGCCGCGGGGTTTCGCCGCGGACGTCGCGAGCCCCCGTCCCGCCGAGCTGCGGGTGGTGGGCAGTGCCGACGCGCCGACGGCGACCGCGGTGGCGCGCTCGGTCGCCCGGTCCTACGTCGGAGGCCTCGACGCGGCACGCGTGGCGGTGGCTGCGGTCGGAGCGTCCCGGCCGGGACTGACCGCCGCCGAGATCGAGCGGGTCGCGCAGGAGACGGTGCACGGCGTCCCGCCGGTGGCGCTCGAGGATGCCTCGGCGGCCGCGCGCGTGCTCGACGTCAAGACGTACTTCGCGGCTGCTATGGCGGTCTTCTTCCTGCTGTTCACGGTGCAGTTCGGCGTCTCCTCGCTGATCGACGAGCGGGGCGAGGGCACCCTGGCCCGCCTGCTGGCGGCACCGGTTCCGCGGTGGGCGATCCTCGTCGGGAAGCTGCTCACCAGCGTCGTCCTCGGCATCGTCAGCCTCACCGTCCTGATGGTGGCCAGCGCACTGATGCTGGGCGCCGACTGGGGTGACCCGCTCGGCGTGGGGCTCCTGGTCGTCGCCGGCGTGCTGGCCGGCACCGGCATCACCTCCGTCATCGCGTCGCTGGCGAGAACCTCCGAGCAGGCGGGAACCTGGCAGGCCGTCGTCGCGGTCACCCTGGGCCTTCTCGGTGGATCCTTCTTCCCGGTGCAGCAAGGAGGCGAGGTGATCGCGACCCTCAGCCTGGTGACGCCGCACGCCTGGTTCCTGGGTGGTCTGGGTGACCTCGCCGGCGGTGGCGGAGCGGTTCGGGCACTCCCGTCGGTTGCGGCGCTGCTGGGGATGGCCGCGGTCACGATGGGGATCGCGCTGCTGCGGATCAGAAAGGTGGTGGCGCCATGACCGCGATCACGATCGCCTGGACGAACCTGCGCCGGTCCCTGAAGGACCGCACCAACGCATTCTTCTTCGTGCTCTTCCCGCTGCTCATGATCACGGTGCTGGGCATCGCTTTCGGCGGCTCCTACGAGCCCCGGGTCGGGGTCGTGCAGCCCGTCGCGGGCGCGCTCTCCGGCGACCTGGTGGCCGCCCTCGAGGACGCCGAAGGCATCGACGTACGTCACTTCGAGAGCCGCGCCGAGGCGGTCGAAGCGGTCGAGGAGGGCGGCCTCGAAGCAGCGGTCGTCGTCCCGGCGACGTACGACGACCGGCTCGAGGGCGGGCGGGACACCACGGTCGAGTACCTCTCGCGGTCCGACCGGAGCGCCCAGCAGATCGGCATGATCGTCCGGGCCGTCGTCGACGACGAGGCGGGGCGATACCGGGTGGCCAGGACCCTGCAGCGTGAGCTGGGCGGCGAGTTCCGGCCGAATCTCGTCCGCGGGGACGCCTTCGCCGGCCGGGTCGCCGACGTCGCGGTGTCGACCACCACGGTCGGGTCCGCGCCGCTCCCCGAGGATCTCGGCCGCTTCGATCTCGGCGCGAGCAGCCAGCTGCTGCTGTTCATCTTCGTCACCTCGATGACGACGGCGGCCTCGCTGATCGAGACCAGACGGCTCGGCGTGGCCCGGCGAATGTTCGCCACCCCCACCAGGGTCGCCACGATCGTGGCGGGGGAAGCCCTCGGACGGGTGGCGATCGCGGTCGTCCAGGGCCTCGTCATCATGATCGGTGCCGCCCTGCTGTTCGGCGTCTCGTGGGGCAACCCGATCGCCGCCGCGCTGATGATGCTGCTGTTCGCGACCGTCGCCGGCGGAGCGGGCATGGTGCTCGGGGCCGCCGCCACGAACGCCCAGCAGTCCATCGCGGTCGGCCTCCTCGCCGGGCTCGGCATCTCTGCCCTGGGCGGCTCGATGATGCCGCTGGAGTTCTACTCGCCCACGATGCTCACCATCGCCCACCTGACGCCGCACGCGTGGGCCGCCGACGGCTTCGCGACGCTGGTACGCCACGACGGCACCGTCCTCGACATCCTGCCCCAGCTGGGCGTGCTCGCGTCCTTCGCCGCGGCCCTCTTCGGCATCGGCTCCTGGGCGCTCCGCCGCCGGATCCTCACCGGGTGAGCGTCCGGGACGAAGGGCCCCGCGCCTCCGGACTCACTTCTCTCACGGTCGAGGAGTGCCGGCGGTTGGCTGGTGGTCATGACGCAGAGATCGGCAGCAGAGAGATCGACAGCAGGAGGCGGCAGGGTGATCGGACGGTCGGAGGCGGGCACCGGGCCGACGGGCGCGGACGTGCTCCTGCGCGACGGCACGATCGCCCGCGTACGCGACGCGGTGACCGCGGACCGCAACCGGCTGGTCCAGCTCCACGAGGAGCTCTCCGACCGGCATCGCTACGAGAGGTTCTTCCACGTCGGCGACCTCGACGCGGCCCGGTTCGTCGAGAGCCTGCTGCCCCGGCTGGCCGGCGGCGAGGCCGTCGCGAAGGTCGCGGTCGTCGACGGTCACATCGCCGGACTGGCGAGCTGCACGAAGGCGGCAGGAGACGGGGAGGCCGAGCTGGCGCTGGTCGTCGCCGACCGGTACGTCCACCGCGGCGTCGCCACCCTGCTCCTGGAGCATCTGGCCGTCGCGGCGGCCGATGCGGGCGTGACCGATCTCGTGACGTACGTGATGGCTGACAACGCCGCGGCGTTCGACGTCCTCCGCCATGCTGGGTTCGAGCTCACCTCCTCTCCGCACCGGGAGACCGTCGAGGTGCGTTTCCCGGTGCGGCTCACCGAGCACGTGCTGGCAGCGATGGCCGCTCGTGAACAACGGGCGGACGCCGACTCGATCAGCCTGCTGCTGCGGCCGCGCTCGGTGGCCGTGATCGGTGCGAGCCGGCGCGAGTCCCACCCCGGCCACCAGGTCGTACGCAACCTGCTGCGGGCGCGGTTCACCGGCACCGTCCATCCCGTCAACCCCCACTGCGACTACCTGCTGGGGATGCGTTGCTGCTCCTCGATCCTCGATGTGGCACCCGTGGACCTGGCGGTCATCGCGGTGCCGGCCGCCGAGGTGCCGAAGGTCGTACGGGAGTGCGCTCGAGGCGGCGTACGCGACGTGGTGATCCTCTCCAGCGGCTTCGCCGAAGCGGGCCCGGAGGGTCGGCGTCTGCAGGACGAGGTCCTGGCGATCGCCCGCGCGGCGGGCATGCGCGTGGTGGGTCCCAACTGCCTCGGTGTCGCCAACACCGACCCCGACATCCGGCTGGACGCCACCTTCTCGCCCATGAGCGCAGGACGCGGACGGGTGGCGATGATGACCCAGTCCGGCGCGGTGGGCATCGCGGCGCTGCAGCGCGCCGAGGAGCTCGGCCTGGGCCTGTCGGCGTTCATCTCCTCCGGCAACAAGGCCGACGTCAGCTGCAACGACCTCCTCATGTACGCCGCCGAGGACCACGCCACCGAGGTGGTCGCGCTCTACCTGGAGTCGTTCGGCAACCCGCGCAAGTTCTCCCGTCTGGCCAGGCGGTTGAGCGCCCGCAAGCCGGTCGTCGCCCTGGTCGGCGGCAGCAGCCGTGGCGGCCGGCAGGGGGCGCTCGGCCACACCGCATCGGCGATGACGTCAGCGGACGCGGTGGACGCGCTCTTCCGGCAGTGCGGGGTGATCGGCGTGCACGGTCTCGAGGAGCTGCTGCAGACCACCAGCGTGCTCGTGAACCAGCCGCTGCCCGCCGGCCACCGGGTCGGGATCGTCAGCAATGCCGGCGGCCCGGCGATCCTGGCCGCCGACGCCTGCGAGAGCGAGGGGCTGCGACTCACCACGCTGAGCGCCGAGACCATGGCCGCGATCCGGGAGATCGTCCCGGACGCCTCCTCCGTGCAGATGCCCGTCGACCTCGGCTCCGACGTCGGCTGGGAGGCCTACTCCGCGGTGGTCTCGGCCATCGCCCGCAGCGGCGAGATCGACATGCTGATCGCGCTGCGCACCCCGCTGCCCGGTCTCTCCTACGCATCCTTCACCCGCGCGCTGCGCACCGCGTTGCGAGCCGGCCCGGAAGAGGCCGCGCCGCCGGTCGCGACCGTCGCCGTGATGCTCGACCCGCACGGCCCGAGCCGGCCGATCAGCGCCGGTGACCATCGTGTGCCCGTGTTCTCGTTCCCCGAGGACGCCGCTCGCGCCCTCGGCCCGATCGCCCGCTACGCCGAGTGGCGCGCCGAGCCCCACAACCCGGTCGCCGAGGCGCCCGCCGGGAGCCGGGCGACCGCTCGAGATGTGGTCGCGCGCACGCTACGGGCGGCCCCGGAGGGGTGCCGGCTCCCGGAGCCGGATGCGCGGCAGCTGCTCGCTGCGTACGGGATCGGGGTGTTGCCGAGCGTCCTGGCCGACGGTGCGGAGGAAGCGGTCGACGCCGCGGAGTGGGTGGGCTACCCGGTCGTGGTCAAGGTCGCCGCCCCGGTCGCGCACCGCACCGACGTCGGGGGCGTACGCGTCGGACTGCGGAGTCCCGACGAGGTGCGTCTCGCGGCGCACGAGCTCCTCGGCATCGCGGTCGAGCGTCCGGGCCTCCTCGTCCAGCGTCAGGTACCCGCGGGCGTCGAGCTGATCGCCGGCGTCACCCAGGACAAGGTCTTCGGGCCCCTGGTGATGGTGGGGTACGGCGGCACGTACACCGAGCTGATCGAGGACCGGAGCTTCCGGCTGACCCCGCTCAACCGTGCCGACGCCGCCGCTGCGATCGCGGAGCTGCGCACCGCGCCGCTGCTCGCCGGCTACCGTGGCGCGCCGCCGGCTGACGCCGCCGCCGTCGAGCACCTCCTCGTCTGTCTCGGTCGACTCGCCGACGATCTCCCGGAGGTCGCCGAGATCGACCTCAATCCCGTGATCGTGCACGAGCGCGGTGTCTCGGTCGTCGACGCGAAGATCCGGCTGCACCCGGCCGCGCAGGCACCCGACCCGAACGTGAGGCGACTGCGCCCTCCGATCGGGCCGATCGGGCCGGATGGGGACACCTGATGGCGAAGATGCTCGGGTGGAGGACGGTCGGCGGGGGCAGCCTGTCGGCAGGTCAGATCCAGGTTCCCGAGCCCGCTCCTGGGGAGGTCCTGATCGCGGTGGAGGCGTGCGGCGTGTGCCGGACGGACCTGCATGTCGTCGACGGTGATCTTCCGCGCCACCGCAGCCCGGTGGTGCCGGGACACGAGATCGTGGGGCGGGTGCTGGCCCGCGGCGACCACGAGGTGGGTGCGCCGGAGGTCGGCGCCCGGGTCGGAGTGCCGTGGTTGCGCTCGACCTGCGGTCGGTGCCGATGGTGCCGCAGCGGAGCCGAGAACCTCTGCGAGCAGTCTCGCTACACCGGATGGGATGCCGACGGTGGCTATGCCGAGTACGCCGTCGCACCGATCGACTACACCTATGTCATCCCGGAGTCGCTGACCCCGCTCCAGGCGGCGCCGCTGTTGTGCGCGGGCATCATCGGCTATCGGGCGCTGCGACGCTCCTCGCTGCCACCCGGTGGCCGGCTCGGACTGTACGGGTTCGGGGCGAGTGCCCATCTGACCGCGCAGATCGCGATCCATCAAGGCGCGGAGGTGCACGTCGTCACCCGCGGTGAGGAGGCGCGTCGGCTCGCGCTCGACCTCGGTGCGGTCACCGCGGCCGAGCCTGGTGATGTCGTCCCACCGCTCGACTCGGCGATCGTGTTCGCGCCCGCCGGTGAGGTCGTACGCGAGGCGCTCGCCGGGCTCGAAGCCGGCGGCACCTGTGCGGTCGCAGGTATCCACCTCTCCGACATCCCGCCTCTGGACTACGAGCACGATCTGTTTCGCGAGCGCACGCTCACCAGCGTCACCTCGAACACCCGGGCCGACGGGGTCGAGCTCTTCAGGCTCGCCGGCCGGCTGGGTCTCCACGCGGAGGTCACCCGCTACCCGATGGGCTACGCCGACCAGGCGATCGCCGACCTGGCCCAGGACCGGGTACGAGGCGTCGCGGTCCTCGAGATGAACGGCCTGACCAGAACCTCGGTGCCGTCGTGACCGAGATCGGACCGATGCCGGTGGGTGTCGACGGCGAGGCGTACGGAGGGCTGCGGGAGACCCACTCGGGGCTCGTCGTGTTCGTCGGGCAGACCGCGTACAAGCTGAAGAAGCCCGTCGACCTGGCGTTCCTGGACTTTCGCGAGCCGGAGGTCAGGCGCCAGGTCTGTCGCCGGGAGCTGGAGCTCAACCGCCGGCTCGCAGCCGACGTGTACATGGGCCTGGCCGAGCTGCCGCTGGCCGACGGTTCCTCCGAGCCTGCGATCGTGATGCGGCGTATGCCCGACGACCGGCGTCTCGCCACGCTGGTGCGCCGCGGGGAGCCCGTCGCGGCGGAGGTGCACAGGATCGCGCGGGTCGTCGCCGCCTTCCACGCCCGTGCCGAGCGAGGGCCTGAGATCGCGGCCGAGGGTGGCGCGCCGGCGCTCCGGTTGCGGTGGCGGCACAATCTGGACGAGGTCGCCCGGTTCCGAGGCGGGCTTCTCGACGCGGCTCTCGTCGACGAGGTCGAGCTGCTCAGCAGCCGCTACATCGACGGCCGCGAGCCACTGCTGGCCGAGCGGGTCGGCACCGGCCGCGTCGTCGACGGCCACGGCGACCTCCTCGCCGAGGACATCTTCTGTCTGCCCGACGGTCCACGCATCCTCGACTGCCTCGAGTTCGACGACAGCCTGCGTCGTCTCGACGGCCTCGATGACGTCGCCTGCCTGGCGATGGATCTCGAGCGGCTCGGCGGCTCCGGTCTCGCGGCGGAGCTGATGACCGCCTACCGTGAGTTCGGGGCGGACACCTACCCCGAGTCCCTCGCGGACCACTACATCGCCTACCGCGCGTTCATGCGAGCCAAGGTGACGGCCCTGCGCGCCGGGCAGGCGCACACCCGCCAGGAGGCGGGCCAGGCGGCCGCGGAGGTCGTTCGCCTCACCGAGCTCGCCCACGACCACCTGCGCCGCGGAGAGGTCAGGCTCATCGCCGTCGGTGGGGCCCCGGGAACCGGGAAGTCGACGCTGGCACGAGGTGTCGCCGACCGGCTCGGCATGGTCGTGCTGAGCAGCGACCGGCTGCGCAAGGAGCTGGCCGGCATCGATCCCGAGCACCACGCGGCGGCCGAGTGGCAGCAGGGCATCTACAGCCCGGCATGGACCGCACGGACCTACACCGAGCTGCTCGAGCGCGCGGCCAGGCTGCTCGCCCGCGGGGAGTCGGTGGTGCTCGATGCCTCCTGGACGGACCCGGAGCATCGGGCCCTCGTCGAGAACCTCGCGCGAGCGTCGTACAGCACGCCCACGATCCTGCGCTGTGATGTCGCTCCCGAGGTGGCGGCCGCCCGGATCGCTGGTCGCACCGACATCTCGGATGCCGACGAGATGGTCGCGGCCAACCTGAGACGTGCCGAGCGGCCCTGGCCGGGAGCCGTCACGATCGACACCGGTGGCGCCGTCACCGAGTCCGTGGAGATCGCGATCGCCGCCGTGCTCGGTCAGCGAAGCGACGTGAGGAGGGCGCTCCGATGAGCGACGGACGGGGAACCATGGGCCCGGAGAGGTCGCCCAGACCGGTCGAGGAGCTGTTGCTGCGCGGCGGTCCCCTTCCCGAGGCCGCGGCGCACGGCGCGGCGACGTACTTCGCCGACAGCCGGGCGCCTCGTGGCGACCGGCATGTGCGGCTGTGCACCGGCACCGGCTGTTTCGTCGCCTCCGCCGGGCGGCACGTCGACGAGGTCGAGGCGGCGTTGGGGGTGGGCGTCGGGGAGTGCTCGGCCGACGGCCGCGTGTCCTTACAGACGGTGCACTGCCTCGGCTACTGCTACGGCGGCCCCGCCGCGCTCGACGGTGACCGCCCGTGCGCGGGCCCGGATCTGGCGGGGCAGCTCGCCGGACGGAACGAGGCGCAGGACCCGCCACTTCCCGTGACGCCCGGGCCGCGGTCGGTGCTGCTGGACGAGCGACGAGCGTCGTGGCAGGTGTGGCCGGCGATGGTGCTGGCGCCCGACGGGGCTCGGCGGGTCCGGGACGAAGTGGACCGGGCCGGGCTGCGTGGCCGCGGCGGTGCCGGGTTCCCGACGGCGCGCAAGTGGGAGTCGGTGACGGCCTCGAGCGACGGCGGCCCGCGGTTCGTGGTGGCGAACGGAGACGAGGGGGACCCCGGTTCGTTCGCGGACCGGATGCTGATGGAGTCTCGTCCGGACCTGGTCCTGGAGGGGCTGGCGCTGGCCGGCCTGGCCTGCGGCGCCTCGACGGGATACGTCTACGTACGCTCGGAGTACCCGCGTGCCCGCGCGGCGATGAGCCAGGCCGTCGTCGAGGCCCGGGCGGCGGGTCACCTGGGGGCCGACGTCCACGGAAGCGGGCTCGACTTCGACGTCGACGTCGTCTCCGGCCACGGGTCGTACGTGGCGGGTGAGGAGACGTCGCTGCTGCGCTCGCTCGCCGGGCTGCGGGGCACGGTCGCCGCGCGCCCGCCCTACCCGACGCAGCAGGGACTGCTCGGGCGTCCGACCGCGGTGAACAACGTCGAGACGCTGGCCGCGGTGCCGGCCGTGGTGTCCAGGGGCGGCGCGGACTACGCCCGCCTGGGCAGGGGAGCAGAGACCGGCACCCTCCTGGTGAGCCTCAACGAGCGATTCCTCCGACCGGGCGTGTTCGAGGTCGAGTTCGGCACGCCGCTGCGCGCCATCGTCGAGGGCCTCGGCGGTGGTCTCCGAGGTGGGGCCGCGTTGCGCGCGGTGCAGGTGGGAGGTCCGTTGGGCGGCTTCCTGGGACCGGACCAGCTCGACGTCCCGCTGTCGACCTCGGAGCTCGAGGCGGTGGGGGTGTCGCTGGGCCACGGGGGCATGGTCGCGGTGGACGACCGGACCTCATCAGCCGCCCTGCTGCAGCATCTGTGGCGGTTCGCCGCGAGCGAGAGCTGTGGGGAGTGCACTCCGTGCCGTGAGGGTACGCGTCGAGGGGCTGCCGACCCGCAGGCGACGGCGTGCGACGACTCCCTGCTCGCCGCGATGGAGCAGGCGAGCCTGTGTGCCTTCGGTCGCCGTGTCCCCGCTGCGATCCGCAGCCTGTCCGCGATCAGATGGGAGTGAGCTCATGGACCTGAGAGTCGACGGCCGCTTGGTGACGGTCCCGGACGGAGCCTCGGTGCTGGACGCGACGAGGGTCGCCGGGGCCGCCGTGCCCACGCTGTGCCACGACGACCGGCTCAGCCCTCAGGGCGCCTGCCGGCTGTGCATGGTGCGCGCCGACGAGACACCGGTCGCTGCGTGTCGCACGCCTGCTTACGAAGGGATGCAGGTCCGCACCGGCGATCCCGACCTGGCCGATCAGGCTCGCCTGCTGCTCGAGCTCACCGTCGAGCGGCTACCCGGTCGAGCACTGGACCGGTCCTCCGAGCTCGCCGACCTGTGCGGGAGCCTGGGCGTCGGCACCGACGCCTTCGGCCGCGACGGACGCGGCCTGGCCTCCGACGACTCCCATCCCTACCTGCTCCTGGATCGTGATCTGTGCATCGCGTGCGGCAGGTGTGTGCGGATGTGCGACGAGGTGCAGGGCGCCTTCGCGCTCACGCTGGTCGGTCGTGGGGCGGAGACGACCGTGACCGCCGGAGCCGGGGGACCGTGGGTCGAGTCGTCCTGCGTCAGCTGTGGAGGCTGCGCCGACACCTGCCCCACCGGGGCGATCTCACAGCGGCCGACGACAGCCGAGGCGGCCCCGGACACGAGGACCACCCGGACCACGTGCGGCTACTGCGGGGTCGGCTGCACCCTGGACGTACACACGACCCAGGATCGGGTCGAGTCGGTGACACCGGCGCCCGACGGCGCGGTCAACCAGGGTCATGCCTGCGTCAAGGGCCGCTTCGCACACGCCTATGTGCGCTCCCCGGAGCGGCTGACCACACCGCTGCTGCGTCGGGAGGGCCGTCTGGAACCGGTCTCGTGGCAGACCGCGCTCTCCTACATCTCCTCGGAGCTGACCCGCATCCGCGGCCGTCACGGTCCGGATGCGATCGCCGCGATCTCCTCGGCGCGTGCGACCAACGAGGAGAACTACCTGATGCAGAAGCTGATGCGCACCGTCATCGGCACCAACAACGTCGACAACTGCTCGCGGATCTGCCACGCGCCGTCGGCGGCGGGCCTGACCGCGGCCTTCGGCCTCTCCGGGGGCACCAACAGCGCCGAGGACATCGACGGCGCCGACATGATCCTGGTCGCCGGCAGCAACACGACCGAGGCCCATCCGGTCATCGGTGCGCGGATCAAGCAGGCGGCGCTGCGGGGCGCCGCACTCGTCGTCATCGATCCGCGCCGCACCGAGCTCGCCCGGATCGCCGACGTGCACCTACGGGGCCGCCCCGGCTCCAACGTCGCTGTGTTCAACGGTCTTGCCCGACTGCTCCTGGAGGGAGGCTGGGCGGATCTGGACTTCGTGGCCGATCGTGCGAACGGCTTGGACGCCCTCCGCGGGCTGCTCTCGACCTTCCCGCCCGAACGCGTGGAGCAGATCAGCGGCATCCCCGCCGAGCTGCTGCTGCGGGCGGCCGATCTGTACGGGCGCGCGGAGCGACCGGCCATCGTCTACGGCCTCGGCGTGACCGAGCACGCTCACGGCACCGATGGGGTCCGGACCCTGGCCAACCTGGCGATCCTGCGCGGAGCTGTGGGCACCGCCCGCGGCGGGGGCATCAACCCGCTCCGCGGCCAGAACAACGTCCAAGGGGCGTCCGACATGGGTGCGCTGCCTGACCTCCTGCCGGGCTACCAGAAGGTCGCAGACCCCGACGTACGCCGCCGCGTCTCCACGGCGTGGGGAGCCGCGATCCCGGAGAGTCCAGGCCTGCGCATCCCGGAGATGTTCAACGCCGCGATAGCCGGGCGGGTGCGAGCGCTCTACGTGATGGGGGAGGACGTCGCGCAGACCGACCCCGACTCCGGTCATGTCCGGGCTGCCCTGGAGGCGTGCGAGCTGCTCATCTGCCAGGAGATCTTCCTCTCCGAGACCGCACGCCTCGCCGACGTCGTCCTCCCCGCGGCGACGTTCGTGGAGAAGGACGGCACGTTCGTCAACTTCGACCGGCGCTTCCAACGGGTCCGGCCGGCACTGCCCCCGCCTGGGGAGGCTCGTACGGACTTCGACATCCTCCGCGCCGTCGCGGCCTCGCTGGGCGGCGACCTGGGCCCGGCGACCCCAGCAGAGGTGCTCGACGAGTGCGCCCGGGTCGCCCCCTTGTTCTCCGGCATCTCCCATCCTCGGCTCGATCGAGAAGGTGGGCTGCACTGGCCGTGCCGTGGTGAGGACGATCCCGGCGAAACGCGCCTCTACCGGGACGCCTTCGCCACCCCGTCGGGACGGGCCGAGCTCTACGCACGTGAGTGGCTTCCTCCCGGTGAGGAGCCGGACAGCGGCTACCCCTACACCCTCATCACCGGCCGCCGGCTCGTCCATTACAACGCCGGCACGATGACCCGGCGCACTCCGAACATCGAGATCGCTCCTGCTGAGCACCTCGACATCCACCCCGATGACGCCGCCCGCCTCGGCCTGGGCGAGGGCACCGGTGTCCGGGTCACCAGTCGGCGCGGATCGGTTCTCGCCCGCGTCCGGCAGACGGACGAGGTCTCGCCCGGCGAGGTCTTCATGAGTTTCCACTTCCCTGACGTACCCGCCAACGTGCTCACCTCCGAGAACACCGACGAGGTCACCGACTGCCCCGAGTACAAGGTGACGGCGGTTCGGCTGGAGCAGGCCGACTGACCGAGGTCACCCCTGCTTCACCGGGTCGGCGAGCGGCGAGGAGGAGGCGTCGGTGCCTGTGGTCATGAGCCGGACCACGGTGGGGATGTCGAGATCGGCGGCCGGGCGCACGGCGACGAGACGGCCGAGGTAGAACACCGCGATCCGGTCGGCGACGCGGAAGACATCGTTCATGTTGTGGGAGATCACGATGACGCCGATCCCTCGGAGGGCGAGCTGCTGGATCAGGTCCAGCACGACCTCTGTCTGAGCGGTGCCCAGGGCCGCCGTCGGCTCGTCCATGATCACGAGCTTGGCGTGCCAGAGCACCGATTTGGCGATGGCCACCGACTGGCGTTGACCGCCGGAGAGGGAGCCGACCGGTTGCCGCACCGAGCGGATCGTGGTCACGCCGAGTCCGTGCAGAGTCTCCCTGGCCGCGCCCTCCATGTCATCGTCGTCGAGTAGCCCGTGGTGGAGCCGCTCGCGCCCGAGGAACATGTTCTGCACGACGTCGAGGTTGTCGCAGAGCGCGAGGTCCTGGTAGACGGTGGCGATCCCGAGGTCGGCGGCCTCACGTGGCGTTCGCGGGTCGACCTGACGGCCCTCCCACAGGATGCGCCCGCTGCTGGGACGGTGGATCCCGGCTACGCACTTGATCAGCACCGACTTGCCCGCACCGTTGTCGCCGGCGAGCGCGGTCACCTGACCGGCCGGGATGTCGAGGGTGACGTCGGTGAGCGCCTGGACGGCCCCGAAGCTCTTGGACAGGTGCTCCAGGCGGAGCAGCGGCTCGGCCATCAGATCAGATCACCGCCAGCGTCACGATCACGATCGCCACGATCGCCCCGGCGACTCCCGCCGCCGTGATCGCGGCCGCGGGGGTGCCGACGGAGAAGTCGTGACCGGGCGTGGTCGCCAGGGGGGCCGTGTGGCGTCGCCGCGCGATGAACAGCCCGGCCCCGACGAGGAGCGCGCCCACCACGAGCATGACGATCGGCGCCGCCAGGTCGCCGGGGAACAGCTCGATGACGGACGACGGAAGCACGAGCAGGGTGCCGAGCGCACCGACGGCGAGGAGCAGAAGGTCTCGGAACAGGACCGAGGTCGCGACGACGGCGACCGACGTCGCGAGCGCCAGGGCGATGCCGCCGTTGGTCGGGATCGTGGTGAGGGCTCCGGCGAACATCCCGGCAGCCCCGAACACCATGACGAAGCGTCTCGGTTCGAGGACGCCACCCCAGCCGAGCAGCGACCAGATCAGGGCGGTGCCCCAGGCGGCGAACCCGGGCAGGGTGTCCCCGACGTCGAGCTCGTTGGTGAGAGCCGCGGCGGTCAGGACGACGCCGACCATGGTGACGAGCTGCTGGAGGAGCGTACGGCCGACGAGCCACAGGCCGGCGGCGTAGGCGGCGATGCCGGCGCTGACCAGCAGGAAGACGTGCTTGCCGGCGAGGTCCAGCGCGTCTCCGCCGAGCAGACCCAGGAACCCGGCGAGCGCGCCGGTCGAGGCCAGCCACAGGATCGAGCGGAGGCGTTCGCCGACGTCACCGATACGCGCGGGGACGGCGAAGCCGGCGGCGAGCAGCACGGCGGCGACGCCTCCGACGATGACCAGCCGGGCGGTGGTGCCGATCTGGTCCCAGTACAACGACGCGATCAGGATCGAGGCGACCAGGATGATGACGCCGCCGAGGTAGCCGAGCGCCTCGGTGACGAGCGAGGAACGCTGGCGGGGGCTCTCCTGCGCAGCGGCAGCCCGCTGGACGATCACGTCACGAGCCATGATCATGGCGGCCTGCTGGCGGGTGATGAGCCGATCAGCCACCCAGCCCTCGACGAGCGACTCGAGCGACTCGAGCGGCACGGGCTCGTCGGGATTCGGCTTCGCAGGGCGGGCGGCGGGCGGCGTTCGGTGGGCTACGTGGCCAAACATGGTGTGCCCCTTTCTCTTCTTCTTCAGTCTTCGCCGCGAGCGCCACGCCGCTCAGTGTCGAAGGTCCTCGCGGGCGGGGCAGGAAGCCATCACCCGAGGCCCGCCGCGGAGAGGGGTCCGCCGGAGTGCTCCGCGGGAAGATCGGAGGTGAGCTCGGCGAGACCGTCGCGGGTGAACACCGAGGTGCCTGCCGTCGCGATCATCGCCGCGCTGCAGGCCAGGCCCAGCCGTGCCGCCCGGGGGAGGTCCCAGCCCTGGGTCAGCCCGGCGACGATCCCGGCGACGAGGGCGTCCCCGGCACCCACGCCGCTGACCAGGTCGCCGGAGACGGCGGGGAGCAGCTGCGTACGCGTCGGGGTGATGAGGGCGATGCCCAGGTGTCCGCGGGAGAGCACGACGAGGCCGGCGCGCGTGGACTCCAGGAGCTGTCGAGCCCCCTCCAGCTGTTCCGCGGTGGTTGCCAGCTCCCGCCCCAGGTGCTCCTCCAGCTCACGCACGCTCGGCTTGATCAGATAGGCACCGTGCGCCTGGCCGAGGGCGACACCGGAGGCGTCCACGACGAGCCGGGCGCCGACGGCGTCGCTCAGGCACCGCACGCGGGGGACGATGTCGGCCGAGACACCCGGCGGCAGGCTGCCGCTGAGCACGACGTACGCCGCGTGGCGCCCCGCACGCCTCACCGCCTCGAGACACCGGTCCAGGTCGTCACCGGTCAGTGGCGTCCCGGGCAGCACGAAGCGGTACTCCAGTCCGGTGTCCAGCTCGGTCACATGGTGGCTCAGCCGGGTCTCGCCCGGGACGTCGATCGCCTCGAACGGCAGCTGCTCGATCTCGAGCAGCTCGGTGAGGGCACGCCCGATGTGACCCGCCACGGGGAAGACCGCCGTCGTGGGGATGCCGAGCACGTGCAGCACGCGCGCCACGTTGATCCCACCACCACCGGGGTCGATCCGAGGGGCGCTGCACCGCATCTTGCTCCCCGGCACGAGCCGAGGCACGGAGAAGGAGTCGTCCAGCGCCGGGTTCAGGGTGATGGTCACGACGTCGGGTGAGGTCAGCATCAGCGGCCCTTCCTGCTGTCGTGTCGGTTCCTCTTCAGGCAACCATCACCGGCCGGGCACGGCAGGTGGCCGAGGTCCCGGACCAGATGACCAAGGTCTCGTGAAGCCGCCGCCGAGGGAGAACAAGACTGAGATCGGAGGGGTGCCGACGGCACCCGACGAGAACTCAGGAGGACAGATGAGCACCATCATCAAGCGCCCGACCAACCCGATCGCAGACCTGCTGGGCTGGCTGGAGACCGAGTCGGCGGCCATGCGTTCGTTCGGAACGGCGCCCTACATCAGGGTGGAGGACTTCGTCGAGGACGGCAGCTATGTCGTCCGCGCCGAGATGCCCGGCGTCGACCCGGACAAGGACATCCAGATCGACGTGGTGGGCGACCTCATGACGATCCGGGGCGAGCGCCGGGAGGAGGAGCACGACCGCAACCGGCGAGAGCTGCACTACGGGTCCTTCGAGCGCACCCTTGCGCTGCCCGGTGGTGCCAAGGCCGAGGAGGTCCGGGCGACCTACACCAACGGTGTGCTGGAGGTTCGGGTGCCGTACGCGGCCGAGGAGCCGAAGAGCACACGCGTCGCCATCGAGCACAACGGGAGCTGATTCGGTGCGTTCCGACGGGTCATCACCGGCAGTGTCCGAGCTGGAACGGCACGCCGCCACCGTGTGGGCGGTGGATGTGTTCCTCGACCATGACGAGAGCACGGTGCACGCCGTGGCCAAGCTCTCCGCCGACGGCCGGACCGCTCTGGTCGGCACCGGCGCCGCCGGCCTGTGTCCCGGTCAGGATCTCGCGGTCGGTGAGCGGCTCGCGGCGAGCCGCGCTCTGGAGCGGCTCGCCGCCGGGCTGCTCACCGACGCGCGTCGCGAGGTCGACGAGCTCGATCCGTCGGGTCGCGAGGGAACCGCACATCGCGCGCGCCCGCCGCGGCCCGCGCCGAGGATGCTCGTCGGCGCCGACCGGCCGCTGCGGCGCACGTCGGCGATCGACTGGGCGGTGGCGCACACGGAGCCGGGCGGATTCGGGATCGAGCTGTGTCACGTCGTCGACGACGCCGGGCCGTCGTGGGAGCGTACGCTGCGTGGTTCGGTCTCGGAGGCCAAGGACGAGATGACCGAGCTGATCGACGAGGTGCACCAGGAGCACCCGAGCACGAACCTGACCTCCTCGGTCCTGATCGGTTCCGAGAGTGCTCTGCTGGCTCGCTCGCGAGACCGGGAGCTGGTCGTCATCGGGCGCGCGGACGTGGATGGCGCCGACGGCTCCTACGTCGGCGCGACGGCGATGACCATCGCCCAGAACGCGGAGGTGCCGATCGTGGTCGTGCCCTCCGGCTGGTCGCCCCGCCCCGATTCCGAGGGACCGGTGATGGTGGCGATCGACGCGCTCGAGCCGCACCTGGAGGCGGTCGAGTTCGCGCTGGCGTACGCGCACTGGCGCCGTCTCCCGCTCCTCGCCGTCTCGGCATGGGGTACGCCGGCGACCTCCGGTACGCCGATGCTGCTCAACAGCGAGGAGGAGTGGATGGAACGGATCGCCGACGGCTTGGACGCCGCGGTGAGCCCGCTGCGCGCGCTCTATCCGGACGTCGCGGTCACCCAGCGCTCGCCTCACGGGCCGCCGGCGGAGGTGATCCTCGGCCTTGCCGAGAACGCGTCCTTGCTCGTGGTCGGCCGGCCGGGCCACGGCCGACACTGGCGGATGCCGTTGGGCTCGGTGAGCCGGCGCGTGCTGCACCGCGCGACCGTCCCGGTCGCGGTCGTCCCGACCGACTGGCACGCCCTGGCCAGCGCGATGCCTCGTCATCTGCCGCTGCCGGGCTGATCGCCCGGCTGGACGCCCGGCTGGGCGTCTGACTGGACGCCCGGCCGGGTCAGGACGAGGCGGTGCTCTCGTGGTGGAGGATCTCGTCGACCGCGCGTCGTGGGGTCGGTGGCAGCAGAGCCTGGTGGCGCTGCGGCCAGCCGATCCGTACCAGCACCTGCGGGCAGGAGTTGTCACCGAGCAGGTCGTGCTGCAGCGTACGCCGCGTGGACCCGATCTCGATCGGCTGCGTGTAGGGCACCAGGGCCAGGCCCGAGGTGGTGCACGCGAGCCAGATCGCGTCCAGCGCCTCACCGGTGCGAAGCCAGGAGAGCGGGTCGTCCGAGGCGGTCGCCAGGACGAGCCATTCCTCGGCGGACGCGCCGGTCTCGCCGTAGTCGTCGGTGAGCGTCCCGGCCGGGAACCGGGAGTAGGAGGAGGGGTCGCTGCCGGCAGCGAGCAGGCTGGACTCCGGGATGCCGTCCTCGGTGCCCCCGCGGGTCCAGGAGTAGAGCTCGGCGAGGTAGGCCTCGTCGGTCGCCTGGTGGGCGCGGGCCGTCTCCAGCGCCGACAGCACCACCGGACGGAGGTGGTCGGGGACGGTGGTGGCCACGACGGCGTGGTCACGGACCAGCTCGGCGAGGTGGTCGAGGCGTTCGCGCGGGACCGGCCAGGACGAGACCAGGCGCCGGTCGGTGTGGCGCTGCTCGATGGCGGCGAGCCTGCCGAGATCGACGGTGTCGGGCTCACGCGGGGTGAACGTCACGACCGCGAGCAGATCGGTGCGGCCGCCCTCGGGGGTGCGGTGCACCGTGCACGCCCACCCGGTGCCGGCGGCAGCCACGACGAGCTCGTGGAGCGCGGCGCCGCAGCTCATCACCAGGTCGCGCTCGTTGGGGTCCGCGTGGAGGAGCTTGCGGTGCGGGTCGGCCCGGAGCAGCAGCATCTGGTCGCGTACGGCCCAGGCCCATGGCTGGGTGTTGTGGACCGACGGCGCACGCGATGCCAGCTCCAGGATCGCCCGCAGGGTCCGCTCATCGGGAAGGGTCGACATCTCAGGCCACCGCCTGACGCATCAGCTGGTGGCCGAGGTCGGCACCCCAGTCGCCGGCGCGGGCCTCCTCGTCGTGGGCGAGGGGTCCCTCCAGGCCACCGACGTAGAAGCTCACCGCGGGGGCGACGTCGTAGCCACGGCGCCGCAGCAGGTGGGCCGCGTGCTTGGCGGCAGAGCCGGGGAGATGGCGCATCGCCCGTGACCGGGTGTCGAAAACGGCGACGCGTGCCGAGTCCGTGTCCTCGAGGTGCTCGAGGTCCTCGAGCCACTCGCGGACGCCGCGGGCCTCGACCTCTGCCGGAGCGCCTCGCAGCACCGCGTCGGCTCGCGTGCTGGGCCTGCTCATGCCGAGAGCGTGCGTCGGGG
The DNA here is from genome assembly GCF_042798275.1 of Nocardioides sp. NPDC057767. Classification (NCBI taxonomy): domain Bacteria; kingdom Bacillati; phylum Actinomycetota; class Actinomycetes; order Propionibacteriales; family Nocardioidaceae; genus Nocardioides; species Nocardioides sp. NPDC057767. The sequence goes on from NZ_JBHVKJ010000003.1 coordinate 180,324, forward strand.
CTCCGATCACGACCAGGTCATGGGTGCGGAGCACGTCGGTGCCGGCCAGTCCCACCGGGATCACCTTGACCTCCATCCCGGTATGCCGAAGAGCATTGGCGACCGAGGTCGCGAGGGTGGCGGTGTTGCCGAACATCGACTCGTAGACGACGGCTGCTCGCATCTGCTTCACGTCCTTTCCTGCGCGCCACGCCCCCTGCGTGGTGCCGATGGCACCACCCTCGGTCGAACGGATGTGACCGGGCAGTGGCGCACGTCCCCGACCCGAGGACCTAGGTCCGATGCAGCCGACCGGTCGGGCGCCGAGGCTGGTGGCATGAACTCACACGAATCCCCGGTGGTGCTCGAGGGGCAGCTCGACTCCCGGACCAGTCGCGCGCTGTGGCTGGTCAAGTGGCTCCTGCTGATCCCGCACTACATCATCCTCTTGTTCCTCTGGATCGCCTTCACCGTGCTCAGCGTGGTCGCCTGGTTCGCGATCCTGTTCACCGGCCGTTACCCACGGGCGATCTTCGACTTCAACCTCGGCGTGCTGCGCTGGACCTGGCGGGTGGACTACTACGGATACGCCGCGCTCGGCACCGACCGCTACCCGCCGTTCACCCTCGAGGACGTCGCCGACTACCCGGCCCGCCTCCACATCACCTACCCCGAGCGGCTCTCGCGCGGCCTGGTCCTGGTGAAGTCGTGGCTGCTGGCGATCCCGCACCTGCTGGTCCTCGGCTTCTTCGTGGGCGGTGGGCTGTACGTCACGCAGGCCAGCAACGACCCCGACACCTGGACCTGGGGGAGCGGGATCGTCGGGCTCCTGGTCCTCTTCGCCGGGATCGCGATGCTCTTCGGGCGCGGCTACCCGCGAGGGATCTTCGACCTGGTCCTCGGGATGGACAGATGGGCGGCCCGGGTCGCGGCGTACGTCTTCCTGATGACCGACAGCTATCCACCCTTCCGGCTCGACCAGGGTGGGAGCGAGCCGGTCGCCCCGGTGCCGCCGGAGCCGGCGGCTCCCGCGGGGGCCGCAGCAACACCGCCGGTCACCGAGCACCCCGTCGGAACCGGACGGCAGTGATCGGGGTTTCGCTGGCCCGACGAGGGACCTTGGTCCTCAGCGCCCGGGTAAGACGTGCATTGGCGGGCGTCGTTCTCGGTCGTAGGTTGGGCAGGTGACCGATTCAGCAGCGCCCGAAGGCGCAGACGAGCCCATCCGGGTCTTCCTGCTCGATGACCATGAGGTGATCCGCAGGGGGATCAAGGACCTCCTCGAGGACGAGGACGACATCGTCGTCGTCGGCGAGTCCGGCCTCGCCGAGGAGGCGCGCCGCCGGATCCCGGCACTGCGGCCCCACGTCGCGATCCTCGACGGCCGACTCCCCGACGGGTCCGGCATCGACGTCTGCCGCGACGTACGCTCCGTGGACCCGAGCATCGCAGCACTGATCCTGACGTCCTTCGACGACGACGACGCGCTGTTCTCCGCGATCATGGCCGGCGCCGCCGGCTACCTCCTCAAGCAGATCCGCAGCGCCGACCTCGTCGAGACCGTGCGCCAGGTCGCCGCGGGCAAGTCGATGCTGGATCCGGCGGTCACCGCGCAGGTGCTGGAGCGCATCCGCAGCGGGCCCAAGACCAACACGGTCTTCGAGCACCTCACCAACCACGAGCGCCGGATCCTGGAGCTCATCGGCGAGGGACTGACGAACCGGCAGATCGGCAAGGAGATGCATCTGGCGGAGAAGACGGTGAAGAACTACGTCTCCTCCCTCCTCGCCAAGCTGGGCCTGGAGAGCAGAACCCAGGCCGCGATTCTGGTGACCAAGACCCTGCAGGGTTGATAGGTTGGGGGGTGTACCACGCTTGCGACGGAGGGGGTCGACGTGGGACGTACACCACCCCGACAGCGCCGTTCACCAGATGACACGGCGGAGACAACACTGCACAGCACACCGCTCGACGAGCTCCTGACCGAAGTCCTCGACAGGGTCACCGACGCTCGAGACGAGCAGGTGCGATGGCGGCTGCTGCTCGACGCCATCGTGACGATGGGTGCCGGCCTCTCGCTCGACGACCTGCTGGACCGGATCGTCGAGGTCGCCCAGGCGCTGGCCGGGGCGAAGTACGCGGCACTCGGCGTCCTGGCGACCGGCGGCGAGCGGCGGCTGCGCCTGTTCATCACCCGAGGTCTCTCCGCCGAGCAGCAGCTCCGGATCGGCGACCTGCCCACCGGCCACGGCCTGCTCGGCCTGCTGATCGATCACCCCGAGCCGGTCCGCCTGCAGGACATCAACGAGCACCCGGTCTCCTACGGGTTCCCCAAGAATCATCCGCCGATGCGCTCCTTCCTCGGTGTGCCCGTGCGCATCGGCGAGAAGGTGTTCGGCAACCTCTACCTCACCGAGAAGGCCGACGGTGAGGACTTCACCGACCAGGACGAGAACATCGTGGTCGCCCTGGCCGCGGCCGCCGGCGTCGCGATCGAGAACGCCCTGCTGGCCGAGGAGGCCGCCCGTCGCGGACGCTGGCTCGACGCACGAGCCGAGATCACCAGCGCGCTGATGGGCGACATCGACCGCACCTCCGCTCTCCAGCTCGTGGTCGACCGGGCCCGCGAGGTCGCCGGTGCCGATATCGCTTGGATCGTCACCGGCCCGGCCGCCGACCGGCTACGGGTGGAGGTGGTCTCCGGCACCGATGTCGACGTCGACGTGCTGAAGCGCGCACCGCTGCGCGAGTCGGTCGCGGGCCAGGCGATCAGGGACGGCGTACCGATGATCGTCGAAGACGTCGCCGGCGCAGCCAAGGGCGGAAGTGCGGCAGCGGTCCTCGATCTGAGCGACATCGGCCCGGGCGTGCTCGTGCCGCTGGGACGCACCGACCCGTCCGAGGAGATGAACGCCGTCGGTGCGCTCGCGCTGGCCTGGCGACGAGCGAACGCCGAGCAGGCGCAGGACGTCGACCTCGCGGTCGCCGACTCGTTCGCGGGCCAGGTGGCGGTGGCGATCCGGCTGGCCCAGAGCCGTGAGGAGCGTCAGCGGCTGGCGGTCTACGACGACCGCGACCGGATCGGCCGCGATTTGCACGACATCGTGATCCAGCGACTCTTCGTGGTCGGCCTGCGCCTCCAGGGCGGTCTCAACCTGGCCGACAACCCCAAGCTGCGCGGGCGTCTGGACCAGGCCGTCGAGGACATCGACGACACGATCCGCGACCTTCGGCGGGCGGTCTTCGAGCTCGGCACCCCCGACCACAGCGGCGACATCCAGTCGCAGGTGACCGAGCTGGTCAACCGGGCCGCGACCTCGCTCAAGTTCCGTCCGAGACTTGCCTTCGACGGTCCGATCCGCCTGCGGACGCCTCCCGAGGTGGCCAAGGACGTGGTCGCGGTCCTCGGTGAGGCGCTGTCCAACACCGCCCGTCACGCGCACGCCAGCGAGGTCGACGTGTCCCTGACTGCAGCCACCGAGCTCGTGCTCCGGGTCCGCGACGACGGGGTCGGGATCCCCGAGGCAGCGGTGGAGAGCGGGCTGGCCAACATGCGTCACCGCGCCGAGGCGCACGGAGGTCGGTGCACCGTCGCGCCGGCAGAGCCGAAGGGCACCGTCGTGGAGTGGTCGGTGCCGCTGAGCTGAGGGCTCAGGCGCCGCTGAGGTCGGCCTCGTCGCCGATCATCAGGACCTTCATCGCTCCGGTGTCCGTGGCATCGGCGAAGATGTCGTACGCCTCCTGGATCTCACCCAGGCCGAACCGGTGGGTCACCAGGTCGGGGAGCGCGAGCCGTCCCGCGGCGAGCATGGACAGGAGCATCGGCGTCGAGCTGGTGTCGACCAGACCGGTGGTGATGGTGACGTCGCGGTCCCACAGCGACTCGAGGCTCAGGACCGCGCTGCGGCCGTGCACACCCACGTTGGCGACCCGGCCGCACGGCCGGACGAGGTCGGCGCACAGCTCGAAGGTCTCGGGCACACCGACCGCCTCGATGGCGACGTCGACGCCGTCGGATGTGTTGCTCCGGACCCAGGCGCGTGCCTCCTCGGCACTGGTCAGGGTCACGTCGGCGCCGTAGACCTCGGCGGTCTTGCGCCTGGCCGGGGCCGGGTCGACCACGACGATCCGCAGTGGGCTGTAGAGCCGAGCGGTCGCGATCGCGGCGAGCCCGATCGGGCCGGCGCCGACGATCAGGACGGTGTCGCCCGGGGCGACCCGGCCGTTGCGCACCCCGACCTCGTACGAGGTCGGCAGGATGTCGGCGAGCAGGACGGCGGTCTCGTCGTCGACCTCACGCGGCAGATGGTGCATCGAGTGGTCGGCGAACGGCACCCGGACACGCTCTGCCTGGGTGCCGTTGATCAGATGGCCGAGCACCCAGCCGCCGCCCCCGGTGCACCGGCCGTAGCTGCCGGTCCGGCAGTAGCGGCAGCGTCCGCAGCTGCTGATGCAGGAGATCAGCACGCGGTCGCCCGGTGCGAAGTCGCGTACGCCCGGGCCGGTCTTCTCGACCACCCCGACCGCCTCGTGGCCGAGCACCGTCCCGGGCGCCACGCTCGGCACGTCGCCCTTGAGGATGTGCAGGTCGGTGCCGCAGATCGTGACGGCGTCGACGCGGACGATCGCGTCCTCGGAATCGGTGATGACGGGGTCGGGGACCTCGGTCCACTTCCGGGATCCGGGGCCGTCGTAGACGAGTGCTTTCATCGTTCCCTCCGTAGATCTGGCGTACCTCGATCCTCGGCGGATCCCGGCACGTGCAGGAGTGCCATCGGCCACCGGGCGAGGGGACTTGGTCCTGGTGCCGGGCGCGGCGGGGGAGTCTCGTGCCAAGGTGCTGCCATGGACGTACGCCAGGTGTTGCCGCCGTGGAGCCGCGGCTACCAGCGGGGCTGGCTGTGGCCAGATCTCCTTGCCGGCGTCACGATCACCGCCTACCTGGTGCCGCAGGTGATGGCGTACGCCGAGCTGGCCGGTCTGCCCCCGGAGACCGGGCTGTGGGCGTGCGTCGGGGCGATGCTGGTCTACGGCCTGCTGGGTACGTCCCGGCTGCTCTCGGTGGGTCCGGAGTCGACCACGGCGCTGATGACCGCGGCCGCGATCGGGGCCACGCCCGGCGCCGCGCGCGATCCGGCCGGGTTCGCGGCGACCCTGGCGCTGGTGGTGGCGGCGATCTGCCTCGCGGGCTGGCTCGCCCGTGTCTCTGTGCTCGCCGAGCTCTTCTCCCGGCCGGTGCTGGTCGGCTACATGGCGGGCATCGCGGCGCTGATGGTCGTCTCCCAGCTCGACAACCTCACCGGCGTCCGGGTCGAGGGCGACAACGTGCTGACCGAGCTCGCGAGCTTCGTACGCAACCTCGACCAGGTCCACCTCCCGACCCTGCTGCTCGGTGTCGGCGCCGCCGCGGCGATGATCCTCGGCTCCGTGCTCGCGCCACGGGCGCCGGTCGCGCTGCTCGGCATGCTCGCCGCCACCGGACTGGTCGCGCTGCTCGGCGAGGGACACGGGCTGCGTCTGGTCGGCGAGATCTCGATCCGGCCGCCGGCACCCGGGCTGCCGGACCTGGACCCGAGCAGCATCGTCGCGATGCTCGCCCCGGCGCTCGGGGTCGCCTTCGTCGGCTACACCGACAACATCCTCACCGGGCGTGCCTTCGCGAGCCGGGACGAGCGCGTCGACGCGCGCCGTGAGCTGCTGGCGCTGGGCGGGGCCAACGTGGGCTCCGCGCTCCTGCACGGGTTCCCGGTGAGCAGCAGCGGCAGCCGGACCGCCATCGGTCATGCCGTCGGTGGGCGCACCCAGCTGACCTCGTACGTCACCGCAGCCACCACGGTGGCGGCGGTGCTGTTCCTGGCGCCGGTCCTGGAGGCCTTTCCCGAGGCCGCGCTCGGTGCGGTCGTCGTCTATGCGGCCACCAAGCTGGTCGAGGTGGGCGAGCTGCGCCGGTTCGCCCGGTTCCGGCGCAGCGAGCTCGTGCTGGCCCTGGTCGCGACGGTGGCGGTGCTCGCCGCCGGCGTGATGTGGGGCGTGCTGATCGCGGTCGGGCTCTCCGTGCTCGACCTGCTGCGGCGGGTCGCGCACCCGCACGATGCGGTCCTGGGGATCGTGCCCGGCCTGGCCGGCATGCACGACGTGGACGACTACCCCGACGCCGAGGAGGTTCCGGGACTGCTCGTCTACCGTTACGACTCGCCCCTCTTCTTTGCCAACGCGGAGGATTTCCGCACCCGCGCGCTCGCCGCGGTCGACGGGGCGGAGTGGCCGGTGGAGTGGTTCCTGCTGAACGTCGAGGCCAACGTCGAGGTGGACATCACCGCGGTCGACGCGCTCGAGTCGCTGCGCCGGGCGTTGACCGAACGCGGCGTCGTCCTCGCGATCGCCCGGATCAAGCAGGACCTGCGCGAGTCGCTGGCACCGTCCGGGATCCTGGACAGGATCGGCGAGGAGCGTCTCTTCCCCACGCTTCCGACAGCCGTGGACGCGTACCGCCGTCGCGAGCGGTGACCTCACGGACCAAGGTCCTCCGGGTGGGGCCCCGACGTCCCTGCCCTCCCACGCCCCGGCGGGTGAGAGTGGAGGCTGGGGGCGGCCGGACGTGCCGCGCCAGGAGGAGACGACATGTCCGAGAACAACCGGATCCTGGTCGGGATCGACGGGGGAGAGGGCGGACGGGCGGCGATCGCCTACGCCGCGGCCGAGGCCGGTCGTGACGACGCCGACCTCTGGCTCATGCACGTGAGCCTGAGCGAGCCCGCCGATGTGGTCCATCCCTACCCGTGGCTGTCGCAGGACCACCGTCGCTCCGGGATGGAGCTGCTGAGGAAAGCGGCGGACGAGGCGGCTACCTTCGTGGGGGCCGACCACGTCAACGGGACTCTCCTGGAGGGCAGGGTGGTCCACGGTCTCGTCCACTCCGCGGCAGAGGCACGCCTGGTGGTGCTCGGCGACGACCGCAAGCACGGCCTGGAGCACATCGTGACCGGGTCGATCACCCATCGTGTCGCTGGTCATGCACCGGTCCCGGTCGTGGTGGTGCCGACCGGCTGGTCGGACGAGGAGCCCGCACGCCGGGTGCTGGTCGCGGTGAAGGACTGCGAGAGCTCGGCGGGGCTGATCGCGCAGGCGCTGAAGCACGCCGCCGACCGCGACGCGGAGCTGGTCGTCCTGCACGCCTGGCAGCTGGACACGGTCTACGACGACATGACCCTGGGGCACCTGGACATGAACGGGTGGGAGAAGGCCGCCCGCCGCGCACTCGACGAGGGGCTCGGACGTGCCCGCCGCCGGATGCCGCACGCATCCGGGGTCGAGGTCCGCGTCGACGTGCGTCACGGACAGCCCGCTCGGGTGATCGCGGACGCGGCGGTGAACGCCGACCTCCTGGTCATCGGCCGCCGTCGCCACTCGTTCCCGCTGGGTCGCCTGGGCAGCACGGGTCGTGCGCTGATCCGTGAGAGCCGGTGCCCGGTCGAGGTTCAGCCTCCCGTTCCCGACATCATCACCGTCGACGACCTCGTCCTGGAGCACGAGGGCCGGATCGAGAAGGCCGAGGAGGCACCCGCCCTCTGACACCTGAGGGCGGGAGAGACGAGGGATGCGCCGATGACGACCACGGTGATCGAGATCGAGCGGAAGTACGACGTGGACGAGCACGTCCCGCTTCCCGACCTGGTCGGCCTCCCCGATGCCGCCCTGGTCGATCCGCAGACGCCCTTCACCTTGTCGGCGACCTACTACGACACCGAGGATCTCGACCTGATCCGGGCCGGGATCACGCTGCGCCGCCGCACCGGTGGCGAGGACGCGGGCTGGCATCTCAAGCTCCCGGTCGGCGGGGATCGACACGAGCTGCAGGTTCCCCTCGACGGCACGAGCGAGGAGCCACCGCCGGAGCTGACCCGGATCCTGCGCGGTGTGCTGCGCGACCGGCCGCTCGTCCGTGTCGGGGCGGTCGACACCCGCCGTTCGTCGACGCTGCTGAGGGCAGCCGACGGTCGCCTGCTCGCCGAGGTGTGCGACGACCGGGTGACCGCGCGGCGCCTCGGCACCGATCGGCGTGAGCCCGACGGCTGGCGGGAGTGGGAGGTCGAGTTCGACGTGGAGCGCGACGGGCTCGCCGACGAGCTCGAGCGCCGCCTGCTGGCCGCCGGTGCACAGCCGTCGGCACGGCGCGCGAAGCTGGCTCGGATCCTCACCGCGGCCGCTCCGGCCGATGCCGACGGCGTCGCCCCGAAGCCGAGGCACGCGACCGCGGGAGAGGTGCTGGCTCCGTACCTCGCTACGCAGGTGGCCGAGCTCGCCCGGCTCGATCCGCTGGTCCGGGCCGACGTCCCCGACGCGGTGCACAGCATGCGCGTTGCCGGTCGACGGGTCCGTGCCGTCCTGGGCACCTATCGTGGCTTGTTCGACCGTGCGCGGACCGCCCCGCTGCGGGTCGAGGTCAAGTGGCTGGTCGACGAGCTCGGCCGGCCCCGAGACCTGGAGGTCCTGCGCGATCGTCTCGATCTCCTGCTGAACGGCGAGGAATCGGGGATCGGTGCCGACATCGCCGCCGAGCACGAGGCCGCGCACCGTGCGGCGGTCGAGGCGATGACCTCTCCCCGATACTTCTCGCTCGTCGACTCGCTGCACGACCTCGTCGAGAGGCCGCCGTGGTCCCCGAGGGCAGGCAGACCCGCGCGCAAACAGCTGCGAGCCGCGCTCCTCGAGGACATCCGCCGCCTGCAACGAGCGGTGACCGAGGCGGGGCGGACCGCCGAGGTCCACGACCGCGCGCTGCGCCTGCACGACGTCCGCAAGGCCGCCAAGCGGATCCGTTACTCGGTCGAGGCGGTCGTGCCGGTCTTCGGGGTGGGGGCCGAGCGGTTCGCCGCCGACCTAGCCGATCTGCAGGACATCCTGGGAGACCATCACGACGCCGTCGTCGCCCACCGCGAGGTTCGACGTATCGCCGAACGTCGTCCCGAGGTCCCGGTCTCCTCGGCGTTGTCCGACCTCGACGCTGCCACGGCCGCCGGGGAGCGCGCGTACGACCGTATGGTGCGCCGGGTGTCGAGACCGAAGTCGCTGCGTTGGCTGCGATGAGCCGCGACCTGGGATGGCAGCGGCTGCACCGAGCGGGAGCGGTCTCGGCCGGCCTGGCCGTGGTCCTGTACGTCGCAGCCTTGGTGATCTTCGCCGTCGTGGCGCCGCCGCCGACGTCAGGTGGGGCGGCGATGCTCGAGTACGTCGACGCCCATCGAACGGTCTACATCGTGCGCCAGGTGCTGTGGCTGGCTCCGAGTCTGCTGCTGATGGTGGTCTTCCTCGCGCTCGCGGTGGCGCTGCGGCACCTGGACAAGAGCTTCGCGGCGATCGCAGGGATGATCTCGGTCGCCTCCTGGGCGGTCTCGTCGGCCTGGCCGACCACGGGTGACGGTTCGCTGGCCATGGTCCTGCTGAGCGACGAGTACGCAGCCGCCACGACGAGCGCGGCGCAGGCGCCCTTCGTCGCGGGGGCGGAGGTCCTGATCGCGCTCAACGACGTGCCTGCGGTGATCGGGGTGCTCCAGACCCTCGGGCTGCTGCTGATCTCCCTGCTGATGCTGAAGGCAGAGTCCTGGCGCGGCCTGGCCTGGCTCGGCGTGTCGACGGGCGTGGTCGGGGTCCTCTCGGAGGTTCTCCGGCCCGTCCTCGGCTGGGCGTACGCGCTCTACGGGGTGCTGTTGTTCGTCTGGCTGATCTGGACGGCGATCGCGTTGTGGCGACTCTCGACGGGGGAACCGAGAATCGGAGGAGAGGCGGATGGACTATGAGATCACCCGGTCGGACGAGCCGGGGCGTCACCTCGCGGTGACGCGGTTCACGGCCGAGGCAGCCGAGATCGGCACGAGTATGGCCGCCGCGTTCGGCACGGTCTTCGGCTACCTCGGCCGCCACGGCATCGAGCCGCTGGGCCCGCCGATGGCGTACTACGTGATGGGCGACGGCACCTTCGAGGTGCGCGTCGGCTGCGCGGTGGGTGGCCCGATCACGGACGCGGGGACTCTCGAACCGTTCGACGTTCCCGCGGCGACGACGCTGTCGACGGTGCACGTCGGCACCTATGACGAGCTACCCCAGGCGTACGACGCTCTCCGTGTCCGCGCGAGCGAGCTCGGCCTCCGGCTCGACCCGGTGCACATGTGGGAGGAGTACCTGACGGGCCCCGAGGTCCCGCCAGAGGAGCAGCGCACCGTGATCCACTGGCCGGTCGACCCCGAGGTCTGACCCCGGCCCGCGCACTTCCACCTTCGACGTCCGCCACCGCCAGCCGGGCGCCGCCTCCGCGAGCCGGTCGGTGCCTCCGCGAGCCGGGCGGTGCCTGAGCGGCGATGTGAGTGCCCAAGGCCAGGGAGTCGGGGCCTTGGTCCCTCACCGACGGGATCGTCGCCCCTTCGCGGGGCTCGCGCCGGTGTGGAGAGTGGCTCTCATGAGACGTTGGGTCTGGTGCGTGGTGGCCGGCATGGTCGGCGTTGGTGGTCTGGTCGCGCTGATGTCGTGGTCGGTGGCGGCGACGGTCGCCTGGTGGCTGGCGGTGTGGCTGGTCGCGGTGGCCCTGTGGGTATGTCAGTGGCCCGAGAAGCACCCGATCCAGTGGCGTGTGGTGCTCGTCAGGAGCCTGCCGTGGCCGACGGTCCCGCTGGCCGCCGGAGGGCTTGTCGTGGCGCTCGGAGTCGTGACCGGACTGCTGGTGACGGCGATGGGGCTGGCTGCGGCGTGGGAGGCGGGATGGCTCGACCGGCGCGTCCGGGAGGAGCGGCCGGTGAGGACCACCCGTAGGGCCGAGCGTCGTGCCCGGGCCGGCGGCGTCGTACCGACAGCAGCGATCGGCCCTCTGATCGTGGATCCGGCCGAAGCGGTCCTGGAGATCCCCGACGAGGTGACCGACTCAGACCTGTGCATGGCCTGGCGCTCGAGCTATGTCGCCCTCGACCGGGCCGCCGACCCGGCCGAGAAGCTGCGGGCCGTGCAGATCAGAGAGGTGCTCCTCGACGAGCTCGGGCGCCGCGACGCGCCGGGGCTGGAGGCGTGGTTCCGCTCGGGGGCCCGCGCAGCAGGCTGGCCGGACCGCTACCTCCGTGGCGTACCACCACAACAGCGTCGAGGAGCGTGCTGAGCCGCGACGGCCAGGGACCTTCGCCCCGACCTGGTCGACCTACTGCCCTGGCCAGGGCGAGCACCGGCGGGGTTCGCTGGTGACCACTGGAGCGACCGATCGCGCGTTGGAGGGGATATGACCGCAACCTCGAGTCCTGGCTCGCCGACCGCGGTGGACAAAGGGTCTGTGGAGCGACCCACCCGTCCGATACCGCCGCTCGAGCCCAGGGTCGTGGTCGGCGTGGACGGCTCCGAGCCCAACCGGGCCGCGGTGGCCTACGCGATCGCCGAAGCGGAGGCCTCGGGCCGGCCGCTCGTCCCGGTCGGCGCCGTTCAGCATCTGGTACGGCACGTGGAGGATGCCTTGGACGGGCGCCGCTGGTCCGTGCTGGCCGAGATCGAGCGCGAGGTCGCAGCCGAGCATCCCGAGGTGAGGACGGTGTCGCTGATCGAGTTCGACCATCCGGTTCCGGCGCTGCTCGGGTACGCGGACGTGGAGGATCTGCTGGTCGTCGGCAAACGCGGCCTCGGGGGTGCCCGCCGCTTGCTGGTCGGGTCGACGGCCATGAGAGTCGCCGGACGCTCGCTCGGGACCGTTGTGGTCGTGCCACCGGAGTGGAGTCCCGCGGAGCATCAGGCCGAGCCGGTCGTGGTGGGTGTCGACCCTGACAGTCACTATGAGCCGGTGCTGCGCGTCGGGTTCGAGAGGGCCCGGCGCGACCGGGTCGAGCTGGTGGTGCTGCACGCGGTCAACCTTCGTCCGGTGCTCATCTGGGACCCGACCGTCAACGCACCGCTCGTACGCGACGGGCAGGAGCACAGCAGTGTGGACCTGGAGTCAGCGATCAAGCCGCTGCGTACGGAGTATCCGCAGGTCCAGGTCACCATCGAACGTGACCGTGGCCGCGCGGCCGGCATCCTCCTGGCGAGGTCGGTCGGGGCGCAGCTGATCGTGCTCGGCCGCCGCCACGACGGGCGTGGCACCTGGGGTCTCGGGCCGGTCGCGCGCGAGGTGATCCACCACGCAGAGGTTCCGGTCGCCGTGGTTCCGTGCGCAGCCGATCCCGACGACCGTGATCGCTGAGCGGGCGCGGTCATGGACCTTGATCCCGACATGTCCGGACCATGGCCTCTCCGGATGTCTCGCCGGTGAAGGTTGGCTGGAGATGTCCGAGAGAGCGAACCGGAGGAGTTCTGTCATGCCTGCCCCTTCGATCAGCAGGTGCCGACGACGGCACCCGCGTGGAGTGCTGCGATGACGCGCCAGGGTGACCAGGCGAAGGTCGTGGTCGGTGTCGACGGCTCCGAGCGCAACCTGGCGGCGATCGACTACGCCGTGAGCTCAGCGCTGACGACGGGCCGGCCGCTGATGCTGGTCGGGGTCGTCGACGTGGGCGTCCCGGAGAAACCGGGGGCCGCTGCTGCCCCGGGCCACGAGTGGGTACTCCTGGAGGACGTCCGCGATCGCCTGCTGGCGGAGCATCCGCGACTGAGCGTGCGTACGCTCGTCCGGTTCGGCCACCCGGTCTCCGCGTTGCTGGCGAGCGTCGGTGAGGACGACCTGCTGGTCGTCGGGAAGCGCGGGATGGGCCCGTCCCGCAGCATGCGCATCGGGACGACCGCGCTCCGGCTCGCCGCCCGCGCGGCGTCGCCGACGGTGGTCGTTCCTCCGGCGTGGAGGGCAGGATCCCGCCACACCGGCACCATCGTCGTCGGTGTCGATCCTGCGGCGGACGACTCGAAGTCGCTCAGGCTGGCTTTCCTGGAGGCGATGCGGTCGCAGGCTCCGTTGCGTGTCGTGTCCGCAGTGGACCTGCGGCCGATGCTCGTCTGGGACAAGGTCCTCGACGCGCCCCTCTACCGGCAGTGGGAGCAACGTAGCGTGGCCTCGCTGCAGGAGCTGGTCGGCCCGCTCCGAGACGAGTTTCCCGGCGTGGCGGTCACCGTCGTTCGCGATCACGGCCACGCCGCCGACGTGTTGACCGACCGTGCCGGCGACCCCCAGCTGATCGTGCTGGGCCGAGACCATCACGACGGTGACTCCATCGGGTTGGGTGCGGTGGCGCGGGAGGTGCTCAACATCGCCGACGTTCCGGTGCTGGTGGTTCCCGTCGTCCGGTCCAAGGGCCATGACCGGTCTGCGCCGATGTCGGACTCGAGCGCCGCGTCGGTACCAAGCCTCCGGGAGCCGGCCACGTAGGGGGTTGGCCGGACCCGGGGAAGACGCCCGGTGGGGGAGGATTACGCATCAGCCCCCACCGGGCGGTTCATCGATCGAGCTGTCCGCGCGGTCACGTGGACCAAGGTCCCGGAGGTCGGCACCGATGCCCCTGTCACCGGCCCGCCGGGTGCGTGAGAGTCGGAGCGGGCCGGGCCGGAGGTGCCCGTGCCGGAGGAGGGTGGACATGTCCGAGGCAGCACGGATCCTGGTCGGTATCGACGGCGGGGAAGGTGGTCGGGCGGCGCTCAGATACGCGGCCGCCGAGGCCCAACGCAGTGGGGACGAGCTGTGGCTGGTCCACCTGGTGCCGCCTCCGACCGTCCCCGGCGTCATCGACCCGTACGTCGCGCAGACCGCCATCAGCCACAACCGTGAGATCGGGGCAGGGCTGCTGGAGCGGGCGGCCAAGGAGGCGATGACCCTGGTGCCGGCCGACCGCGTCACCTCGACGCTGGTGCGCGGCGACGCCGCCGACGGGCTCGTCCAGATGGCGGCCGCGACGCGGCTTGTCGTCCTCGGCGGCCAGCACCGCTCCGTCGTCGAGCGGATCTTCACCGGCTCCGTGGTCAACCGGGTCGCCGGGCACGCGCCCGTCGCGGTCGCCGTCGTCCCGGAGGTGTGGCCCTCGGGCGCCGGCGCCGACCGTGTCGTCGTCGCGGTCAAGGACTGCGACGACGCCGCCGGGCTGGTCGCCCGGGCGATGAGCGAAGCCGCCGACCGCGGTGCCGAGCTGGTCATCCTGCACGTCTGGCAGGTGCCCACCCCCTACGACGGCTTGTCCATCTCGCAACGTGAGCTGGCCGAGTGGGATGCCGCGCTCCGAGACGAGCTCGAGCAGACGCTCGACCGGGCCCGGCACCATCGGGCCGCTCCGGCGACGCTGGTCGAGGCGCGTGTCGAGGTGCGCCGGGGTCAGCCGGCGCAGGTGATCGCCGCCGCTGCTTCCGAGTCCGACCTGCTGGTCATCGGCCGCCGTCGGCACACGTTCCCCGCCGGTCGCCTGGGGAGCACCGGCCGGGCGCTGCTGCGGGAGAGTCGCTGTCCCGTCGAGGTGCTGCCTCCGGTTCTCGACATCGTCGAGACGGACGAGGTCTCGGCGTCGCGGCCGGCCGAGGTGGCCGCCTCGTGACACACGGTCGACCGTCCCATCGGCCCGGGGACGAAGGGCCTGCCGGGTGCGGACCCCGTTCTCTCGCTGCGACGGTGTCGGCGGCGGTTGGCTGAAGGTGTCCGGCCAAGACGGGCCGGCGCGACCGATGGAGGGATCATGACCTCAATCTCGACACCCGGCTCCACGACGACGCTGCCCGGGCACTACCCGTTGCCCGCCGCGCGGCTGCTCGCGACGCTGCGGATCGCCTTCGGGCTCACGTTCCTGTGGGCCTTCTTCGACAAGCTGCTCGCTCTGGGCTTCCACACCGGTGCGATCACCAACGAGGCCGGCACCCGCACCGGCATCGACTTCTTCGCCGAGGACGCCGCCTGGATCAACGGTGGCAGCCCCACCGAGGGATACCTGTCCAACGTGCCCGAGAACAACTGGCTGCAGGGCATGTGGAACGACATGGCCGGTCAGTGGTGGGTCGACGGGCTGTTCATGCTCGGCCTGCTCGGCGTGGGGCTCACCCTCACCCTCGGCATCGGGATGCGGATCGGTGCCATCGCCGGCGCGGCGATGTACGTGCTGATGTGGTTCGCCACCTTCCCGCTCGAGAACAACCCGATCATCGACGAGCACCTGCTCGGTGCGCTCACCGTGGGCGTCCTGGCGCTGACGTACGCCGGTGACACCTGGGGCCTCGGCAAGCAGTGGGCCCGCAGGCCGGTCGTCATGCACCACCCGTGGCTGCGGTGACCCGCGCCGAGCCGTGAGCCGTATCCAACCCCGGACAGTGAAGGTCTGAACATGAGCTACACACGTACGTTCGGGGAGATCGGCATCGCCGATGTCCCCCTGGTCGGCGGCAAGAACGCCTCTCTCGGTGAGATGTATCGACGCCTCCACGACCGCGACATCCGCGTGCCCGACGGGTTCGCCGTCACGGCGGACGGCTATCGCCACTTCCTGCGTGCCTCGGGCACCGACTCGGCTCTCGGGACGGTCTTCGCCGACCTCGACGTCGACGACCGCGACAACCTCGCCGAGCGCGCCGCCCGGGCACGCAGCCTGCTGCTCTCGACGGAGCTGCCCCTGGACCTGACCGACGAGATCCGGGAGGGCTACCAGGCCCTTCGGCAGGAGTACGGCAGTGACGTCGCGCTCGCGGTCCGGTCCTCGGCCACGGCCGAGGACCTGCCGGACGCGAGCTTCGCCGGCCAGCACGAGTCGTTCCTCCACATCCAGGGCGAGGAGGCGCTGCTCGACGCCGTGCACCGCTGCTTCGCCTCGATCTTCACCGACCGGGCGGTCGACTACCGCGCCCGGCACGGCTACGACCAGCTGTCGGTGGCGCTGTCGGTCGGGGTGATGAAGATGGTGCGCTCCGACATCGCCTGCTCCGGGGTCTCGTTCACGCTCGACACCGAGTCCGGGTTCCGCGACGTCGTCTTCGTGACCGGCTCCTACGGCCTCGGGGAGAACGTCGTCCAGGGGCTGGTCGAGCCCGACGAGTTCTACGTGCACAAACCGACGTACGCAGCCGGCCACCGCGCCGTGCTGAGCCGCCGCCTGGGAAGCAAGGCAGTGCGCATGGTGCTGGGGGAGACGGCGCTGGTGGGGCCGGTGCGGAACGAGCCCACGCCGCCGGAGGACCGCGGCCGCTTCTGCCTCACCGACGAGGAGGTGCTCGAGCTGGCCGGCGCGGCGATGACCATCGAGCGCCACTACGGCAAGCCCATGGACATCGAGTGGGCCAAGGACGGCACCGACGGTCTGCTGTACGTCGTCCAGGCACGCCCCGAGACGGTCGCTGCCCGCAGACGGCCGACCGCGACGACCCGGTACGTGGTCGAGGCGCACGGCGACCTGATCACGACCGGCCGCGCCGTCGGTGCGAAGGTCGCCGCGGGCCGCGCCCGGATCGTCCGCGGGATCGAGGACGACGGCGGCTTCGCCCCCGGCGACGTGCTGGTCGCGCCCAGCACCAGCCCCGACTGGGAACCGCTGATGAAGATCGCCTCCGCGGTCGTCACCGAGCACGGCGGCCGCACCTGTCACGCCGCCATCGTCGCCCGCGAGCTGGGCATCCCGGCCGTGGTCGGCACCGGTGACGCGACCAGCACGATCATCGAGGGCGAGGAGGTCACCGTCTCCTGCGCCGAGGGCGACGAGGGCCATGTCTATCGCGGCCTGGCCGACTTCCACGCGAACGAGGTCGCCACCACGCTGGCGGCGCGTCCGCGAACGCAGGTCATGCTCAACCTCGGCAACCCCGGGATCGCGTTCGAGTCGTCCTTCCTGCCCAACGACGGGGTCGGGCTCGCCCGGATGGAGTTCATCCTCGCCGAGCACGTGCGCGTGCACCCGCTCGCCGCCCTCCACCCCGAGCGCATCACCGATGTCGGACAGCGCGCGGAGGTCGAGCGCCTCGTCGGCGAGGACGGTGCGGCGTACGTCATCGAGCGGCTGGCCGAGGGCATCGGCACCATCGCCGCCGCCTTCCATCCCAAGCCCGTCGTCGTGCGGCTCTCCGACTTCAAGACGAACGAGTACGCCACCCTCCTCGGCGGATCGGACTTCGAGCCGGGCGAGGCCAACCCGATGCTCGGCTTCCGCGGGGCCGCCCGCTACGCGCACCCGGCCTACACCGAGGGATTCGCCCTCGAGTGTGCCGCGCTGCGGAGGGTCCGGGAGGAGATGGGCCTGGAGAACGTCGTCGTGATGGTGCCGTTCGTGCGCCGTCTCGACGAGGCCGATCGGGTGCTGGCGCGGATGGCCGAGCTCGGGCTGCGGCGCGGAGAGCACGGACTGAAGGTCTACGCGATGTGCGAGATCCCCTCGAACGTCATCCTGGTCGACGAGTTCGCCAAGCGCTTCGACGGGTTCTCCATCGGCAGCAACGACCTGACCCAGCTCACCCTCGGCGTCGACCGCGACAGCGAGCTGGTCGCCTTCGACTACGACGAGCGGGACCCGGCGGTGCAGCGGATGATCGGCCTCGCCGTCGAGGGCTGCCGGCGCAACGGCATCCACTCCGGCATCTGCGGCCAGGCGCCCTCCGACCATCCGGAGGTGGTTCGTGTCCTGGTCGGGCTCGGGATCGACGCGATCAGCGTCACCCCGGACTCGGTGG